>CAKTER010000144.1 GCA_934552695.1 uncultured Eubacteriales bacterium | reverse complement strand
TAGCCCGGGGCGGCGGCACCGCCGAAGAATTCTGCGCCTTTAACGACGAGGCGGTAGCCCGGGCGATTTTTGCCTCGGAATTGCCGGTGATTTCGGCGGTGGGGCACGAAACGGACTTTACCCTTGCCGATTTTGTGGCGGATTTGCGGGCGCCGACTCCTTCGGCGGCGGCGGAGCTGGCCATTCCCGACCGGATGACCCGGAACCGGCAGGCCCAAACCCTGGGCCAGCAGCTGGAGAGGGCTATGGGCCGGACAAGGGAGAAAAAAAGCGAGGCCCTGCGGCAAAATACCCGGGAGCTGAGCCGGGCCCTGCCTCGGCTTTTGCAGCAAAAGGACCAGCAGCTGCGGCAGTGGGCCGGGCGGCTGGAGGGCGTATCGCCCTTGGCGGTGTTGGCCCGGGGCTATGCCTTGGTGTATGGAGAAGGCGGGGCGCTGCTGACCCAAAGCAGCCAGGCATCCCCCGGGGACGAGCTGGCCATTACGCTGCGGGAAGGCCGGATTTGGGCAAGGGTGGTGGAGCATGAAGAACACAAAAAGCTTTGAACAGGATATGGAGCGACTGGAGGCCATTGTCCGCCGCCTGGAGGGAGGGGAACTGCCTCTGGACGAGGCGGTGGCCCTGTACCAGGAGGGCGTGGGCCTGTGCGCCGCTAACCAGAGCCGGTTGGAGCAGGTGGAACAGCAGGTTACCCTGTTGCGGCGGGAGCTGGACGGAACCCTGCGGGAGGAGCCCTTTGAGGCGGCCATACCGGAGGACGAGTGAGGAAAAACCAATGGATTTTGAACAGACTTTAAAAGAACGGACCCAGTGGGCCGAAACGGCGCTGGCCGGGTGCTTCCCGGTGGGGGGCGACTGCCCGGCCAGCCTTTCGGAGGCTATGGCCTACAGCGTGCTGGCCGGGGGCAAACGGCTGCGCCCGGTGCTGTTGCTTTCGGCCTGCGTGGATTTGGGCGGGGAGGCAGAGGCGGCCCGGCCCTTTGCCTGTGCCTTGGAGATGATTCACACCTATTCTCTCATCCACGATGACCTGCCTGCCATGGATAACGACGACTTGCGCCGGGGACAGCCTACCAATCACAAAATGTTTGGGGAGGCGCTGGCTATTTTAGCCGGGGACGGGCTGCTGAGCCTGGCTTTTTCCACTATGGCGGCGGCGTGTACCGGCCCCCGGGAGGTCCGGGCC
Organism: uncultured Eubacteriales bacterium; assembly: GCA_934552695.1. Lineage (GTDB taxonomy): Bacteria > Bacillota > Clostridia > Lachnospirales > Anaerotignaceae > CAKTER01. The sequence continues at coordinate 3,057 of CAKTER010000144.1, read as the reverse complement.
TTGCAGGAAATTGCAACCGGGGCCGGGGTGCAGGGGATGGTGGCCGGACAGGTGGAGGACGTCCTCCACGACGGGCAACCCGTCGGCCGGGAGCTCTTGGCGTTTATCCACGCCCACAAAACCGCTTCGATGTTGCAGGGGGCGCTGTGCGCCGGGGGTGCTTTGGCTGGAGCCGGGGAGGAGACCCTGGGGGCTCTGCGGCAGGCCGGGCTGAAGCTGGGCTTGGCCTTCCAAATCCAGGACGATATTTTGGATGTAACGGGGGACGAGGCCGCCCTGGGCAAGCCCCTGCACAGCGACGAAAAAATCCATAAAACCACCTATGCGGACTTTTACGGGCTGGAGGGGGCCGGCGCCCTGTCCCGGCAGTATTCCGACGAAGCGGCACAGATTTTTGACGGGCTGGGGCTGTCCTTTTTGGCCGGACTGACCGAAAAGCTAACCCAACGAAAAGCCTGACGGGGAACCGGCAGGGAACAAAGGAAGTGGCAATATGTCTTTTTGGGAGATTTTCCATAACCGGATTTTTTGGGCGGCGGCGGCCTCTTGGGCCGTGGCGCAGGCCATTAAGTTTGTATTAACGCTGACCATGAAAAAAAAGCTGGATACCTCGCGGCTATATGGCTCGGGGGGGATGCCCAGCTCTCATAGCTCGCTGGTGATGGCGCTGACCTTTGCCGTAGGGAAAAACCTGGGCTTTGGTTCGCCGGAATTTGCCATTAGTCTGGTGCTTTCCTTTATTGTGATGTATGACGCCGCCGGGGTGCGGCGGGCCGCCGGGAAACAGGCGCAGGTACTAAACGCATTGATGACCCAGGCCAAGCTGCCGACCGAAGCCCAACTGAAGGAGCTGCTGGGCCATACGCCGATTCAGGTGGTGGCCGGGGCGGCTTTGGGAATTGTAATGGGACTGTGGCTGGGCTAACGCAAGGAGAGAATCATGAAAATTTCATTATCGGCGATTCAATCTCCGGCCGATTTAAAAAAACTGACCCCGGCCGAGACCCGGGTACTGGCCCGGGACATCCGCTATTTTTTGGTGGATAAGGTCTCCCGCACCGGTGGGCACCTGGCCCCCAATTTGGGCGTGGTGGAGCTGACACTGGCGCTGCACCGGGTATTCGATACCCCTCGGGATAAGATTGTGTGGGACGTGGGCCATCAGGCTTACGTCCACAAAATACTGACCGGGCGGCAGGCAGGCTTTGACCGGCTACGGCAGATGGGTGGGCTCAGCGGCTTTCCCAAACGGGAGGAAAGCGAGTACGACGCCTTCGATGCCGGACACAGCTCCACCTCCATTTCGGCGGCGCTGGGATTGGCCATGGCCCGGGACTTAAAAGGCGAGGACTACCGGGTGGCGGCGGTCATTGGGGATGGCTCTATGACCGGCGGCCTGGCCTTTGAGGGGCTGAACAACGCCGGGCGGGCGGGCACCGACCTGCTGGTGATTTTAAACGATAACGAAATGTCCATTTCCAAAAACGTGGGAGCCCTGTCCCGGCACCTGATGCGGCTGCGTACCCGGCCGGGCTACCATGGGGCCAAGGCCAGCGTCCATGCGTTTTTGGACAAGCTGCCGGGGCTGGGCGGGCCGCTGGAGCATTTGCTCAGCTGGGGCAAAGATAAGGTAAAGTATCTGGTGGTCCCGGCGGTGATGTTTGAGGAGTTCGGCTTCCAGTACGTAGGCCCGGTAGACGGCCATAACTTAGAGGTATTGGAGGAGGCGCTGCGGCAGGTGCGGGAAATGCCTGGACCGGTGCTGCTTCACGTTCGTACCAAAAAGGGCAAGGGCTATCCCCCGGCGGAACGGAACCCCAGCACCTTTCACGGCGTAGGGCCTTTTGTGGCCACAAACGGAGCGCTGGTGAAAAAGAACAACGGCCCCGGATATTCCGAGGTGTTTGGGAAAACGCTGGTGGAATTGGCTGCCGAAAATCCGCAGATTGTGGCCATTACCGCCGCTATGTGCGAGGGGACGGGGCTGGCGGAGTTTGCCCGGACTTATCCCCATCGATTTTTTGACGTGGGGATTGCCGAGCAGCACGCCGTAACCTTTGCGGCGGGCCTGGCGGCGGGAGGCTGCCATCCGGTATTTGCGGTGTATTCTACGTTTTTGCAGCGGGGTTACGACCAGCTGGTACACGACGTAGGGATGCAAAGCCTGCCGGTGGTGCTGGCCATTGACCGGGCGGGTATTGTGGGCCCCGACGGCGAGACCCATCAGGGGGTGTTCGACCTGTCGTATCTTGCCCATATTCCCAATTTTACCGTGATGGCCCCCAAGGATGGGGCGGAACTTTCCGCCATGTTGCGGTGGGCGTTTGCCCAAAACAGCCCGGTGGCTGTTCGCTATCCCAAGGATGCCGCGACAAAGGGGGACTGGCCTATGGCTCCGCTGGAGCGGGGCAAGGCCGAGGTGTTGCAGGAGGGCCGGGAGATTGGCCTGCTGGCACTGGGGGAAATGGTGGATGTGGCCCGCCGGGCGGCGGAGCTTTTGGCCCAAAGGGGCTATACCCCCCGGGTGGTAAATTTGCGGTTTTTAAAGCCGCTGGATACGGCAGAGGTGTTGAAAACGGCAGCCCTTTGCCCCCGGCTTTACACGCTGGAGGATAATGTGGAAACCGGCGGCCTGGGGGCCGAGGTGGCTCAGCTGCTGCTGGAAAACGGTTGCCAAAACCGCTTCCATGCCTTTGCCTTCCCCGATGCCTACTTGCCCCAGGGCACCCGGAAGGAACTGTTTGAAAAATACGGACTGGACCCGGCCGGCGTGGCCCGGCGGATTTTGGCGGAGGAATAATATGGCGGAAAAACAACGTCTGGATGTGCTTTTGGTGGAAAAAGGACTGGCCAAAAGCCGGGAAGAAGCCAAGGCGCTGCTGATGGCCGGACAGGTGTTTGTAGGCGGCCAGCGGGAGGATAAGGCCGGGACAAAAATCGAGGTAACGGCGGACATCACCGTAAAGGGCGACCGCCTGCCTTATGTGAGCCGGGGCGGCCTAAAGCTGGAAAAGGCCATGGCGGAGTTTCCTATTGACCTGAAAGGTTGCATCTGCG
>CAKTER010000143.1 GCA_934552695.1 uncultured Eubacteriales bacterium | reverse complement strand
GGTCTGGCTGCCGGCGGCATGGAAGCTACCGTTGAGAACCTGCACTACCTGGCCAGCCATCTGCCCGAAGGCTTCATTTGGTCCTGCACCGGTATCGGTTCCGGTCACCTGCCTATGGTATACGCTGCCCTGGCTCTGGGCGGCCACATCCGCGTAGGTCTGGAAGACAATCTGTACTATGACAGAGGCGTAAAGGCCAGCAACACCATGCTGGTTGCCAGAGCCGCCCGGATCATCAAGAACTTTGGTAAGGAAGTTGCTACTCCCGCCGAAGCCCGCGAGATCATCGGCCTGAAGCCCCTGGTAAGATAAATCGACTCATCGCAGATTGTATTCAAGAGAGAGGAGTTTAGATATTATGGAAAACAACAAGGTTATCATTTCGTGCGCCATGACCGGCGCCGTAACGCCGAAGGAAAAGAATGCGGCTGTTCCTGTAACCCCTCAGGAAATCGCCGATGACGTATACAAGGTATGGAAAGCCGGTGCTGCGATCTGCCACCTGCATATGCGGGATGACAAATGGCAGGGTACCATGGATGCCAAAAAGTTCGCTGAGACCGTAAAGCTGATCCGGGCTCACGAGGACTGCGACATCATCATCAACTGCACTTCCTCCGGTGAATTCAACGCTTCTGACGAGCGCCGGATCGAGCACTTCAAGGTCGTTCCCGAAATCGAGATCGGTTCCTACGATGTGGGTACCTTCCTGTGGGGCGGCGGCAACACCTTCTACAACACCCCCGACTTCCTGAAGATGACCGCTGAGGTTTACAAAGAGCACAACGTAAAGCCCGAGTGCGAGATCTTCGACATGGGTATGGTCAGCAACGCCAAATGGATGATTAAGAATGGTATGCTGGAGAATACTCCCGAACATCCCATGTTCTGCCAGCTGGTACTGGGCGTTGTCGGCGGTATGGATGCTACCGTTGAGAACCTGATTTATCTGGTAAACCACCTGCCCGAAGGCGCTATGTGGTCCACCACCGGTATCGGTAGCGGCCACCTGCCCATCCTGTATGCGACCATCGCTATGGGCGGCCACGTTCGCGTGGGTCTGGAAGACAACCTGTACATGGCTCGCGGCGTAAAGGCTACCAACGTTTCTCTGGTAGAGCGCGCTGTTGCTGCTGTGAAAGAATTCAACAAGCAGCCTGCTACCCCCGCCGAAGCCAGACAGATGCTGGGCCTGGCTCCTCTGGTTCGTTAATTTTACGATAACCGTTTCGGCTGCTGCTTCTTTGAGGCGGCAGCCGTTTCTTTATTCTTTTCCAACGAATCCGATGTTTTGGCAAGGCAGGGCTCTTTGCCAAAGGAGCGGAGCCAAAGGGGAAGCAGAAAGGCTCCCGATGGCAGATAGGCGTTGGCAGCGGAGCATGACAACAACAAAGACGACAGTTGAAACAACAACGTAGAGGGACAGAAGCGTTTGGGAAGGGGAATGCATGTGAACAGTACGGCCATGTGGCAGGATAAGAGACGGTTTTTTAAGTTTTTGGTTTGTTTTATTGGCGGCTTGATTTTAACGAAGCTGATCGGGTATCCGAATGTTATGACCATCAGCGCCACCGGTCTCTTGGTGATTAACAGCGACCGGGGGGAGATGGGCTCTCGCCATTATATGCTGCGTCGGACGATAACGAATCTGCTGTGTGCCATTTTGGGCGGGGTTTTACTAAATCTTAGCCTAAAATATGTTCCTCTGCCGTCTTGGATTCAAGTGATTGTGGTGGGCGTGATTATCATTGTGGTGGGGGTGGCCATCGACGCCCGGCATACCATAGCGCCTATGGCCCTGACCATTGCCATGGGGGCGCTGATTGTGACCACCGGCACCGTATCTTCGCCTTATTACGGGCTGCGCCGGGTGATTTTGGTGGTGGTAGGCTGCGCTTGGGGCTGGCTGGTGGATTATGTGTTTTTGCCCCGGCACCCGCTACAGATTGTGGAAACCAAGCTACGGAGTGCGACCCCCCGGATACAGGCCATGCTGGCCGCCTTGGTGGGGGAGGGAGCCCTGCCGGAGCCGGCGGCGGTTGCAGCGGTTGAACAGGAGCTGGTGTTGGCGCAAAAGGATTTGGGGCTTTTGCTGGGGAACCTAACGCATCGGAAGTACCGGGAGAAGGCTGACTACATCCGGAACTTGCAGGCGCTGTACCGGGTCGAGGCGGAAAGCTTGGCGTTGCAAAACCATATGGTGGCCCGCTACGAGCTTTGGCTGGCCCAGCCGGAGGAATTCCGGCAGCGGCTGGAAGAATATGTTGCGCAGCACTTGGTACGAGAGCAGAGCTGGGGCCGGGGGCTTTTGGAGCAGATGACGCCGGGCGAGGGCTTCCCCGTCTCCTCCGGACAGCTTTATGGGGAAAACAACGAGCAAATCCAGCTTTGCGCCAGGCTGCTGCGGTATGGCGAAGCGGTTGAGGCCCTCCGATAGGCCGGGAGCCGATGGGCCGAGACCGGGGACAGGCCCGCAACAAAGAAATCGGAAGAGGCCGGGAGGAAATACGATGCCAAAAATAAATCGGTACAGGGAGGACGCACCGCAGGAACGGGCCTCGCGCTATGGATGGGTCATTGTGGCCGTGGGCGCTCTCCTGATGGCGGTTTGCCATGCCGGGGTGTTTTCCTGCGCCAGCCTGTTTGTAAAGCCGGTGTGCGAGGGCTTGGGCTTTTCCCGCAGCGCCTTTTCGGCGTATCAGACCATTGCCTCTCTCAGCTCGATTGTGTTTTCGCCGGTGATGGGCCGCATTGTGGCGGGGAGTAAAACCAAAAGGGTTTTGCTGCTTTCGTTGCTGCTGCTTGTGTTGGACTTTGCGGGGTTTGCGCTGGCTTCTCACCTGTGGCAGTTTTATGTGCTGGGCATCCTCCAAAAACTGGCCTATGCCGGGGTGGGAATGCTGCCGGTTTCCATTTTGGTCAACAACTGGTTCGGGCCGCAAAAAAAGGGGCTGGCTATCAGCTTGGCCTATGCCGGGTCCGGCGTCGGCGGCATTGTGCTGAGCCCGTTGGTGACCAAGGTGATTTTGCATTATGGCTGGCGGGGCGGCTATTTGTTTTTGGGGCTACTGGCCTTATGCGTACTGCCGGTGGCGGCGGTATGGGTGGTGCGGACGCCGGAGGAGCGGGGGCTGCACCGGGTAGGGGATTGCCCGGAAGCCTCCAAGGCCCCGACTATGGGGATGACAGCCCGGGAGGCGACGCATTCCGCCCTATTCTGGTTTTTAATGATAAGCCTGTTTTTAAACAATATGGCCTGCTGTAGTGTGCTTTCCCAAGGCCCGGCCTATTATTCCGATATCGGATTTACCGCCATGCAGGCAGCCCAAATTGTTTCCGTAGCAGCGGCATTTCTGACCCTGGGGAAAATCGTTTTGGGCGTGATGCACGACAAGCTGGGGGATGGCAAGGCGGTAGCTGTTGGGACGGCGATGATTTTAGCGGAGTTTTTCTGTTTGTACCAACTGGCCTATAACCGGATGTTTTTGGCGCCCTATATGCTGTCCTATGGACTGGCGATGGCAGTGGGGACGGTTTCGGTGCCTTTGATTACGGCGGCTTTTTTTGGCGATCGGGATTACGGTGCGATTGTGGGGATGGTGAACGCCACCGTCAACCTGGGCAATGCCGTGGGCCCGCTGGTGGCTGCCCGGATTTACGATACCACCGGGAGCTATGGTGCGGCTTGGCTGTTGATGATTGGCGTGGGGGCGGCGGCGTTGCTGACTCTGCTGCCGTGCTTTGGTCTGCGGAAAAAGCAGAATTATTAAAAACGAAACACCGAGATACAAAAAAGCAGGGTCAAATGACCCTGCTTTCAAACTTGGTTCCCTGCTTCGCTTAGTAGGCAATGCCCTGCCAAATCATGGCGTCGCAGACCTTTTCAAAACCGGCAATGTTAGCGCCGGCCACCAGGTTGCCGGGCATCCCGTACCGGGCGGCAGCGTCTACAGCCGACTTGTAGATATTCTGCATAATGCCGTGGAGCTTGGCATCCACTTCGTCGAAGGTCCAGGACAGCCGCTGGGAGTTCTGGCTCATTTCCAGACCGGAGGTGGCTACGCCGCCGGCATTGGCCGCCTTGGCAGGCCCAAACAGGACGCCGGCCTGCTGGAAAGCGGTAACCGCTTCGGGGGTCGAAGGCATATTGGCGCCCTCGGCCACAGCAAAGCAACCGTTTTGAATCAGAGCGGCAGCGCCGTCGCCGTCCAGCTCGTTCTGGGTGGCGCAGGGCAGGGCTACGT
>CAKTER010000142.1 GCA_934552695.1 uncultured Eubacteriales bacterium | reverse complement strand
GATGCAGGCGGTGGTGGAAAAGAACCGTCAGCTGCCGGTGGCAGACATTGTGAAAAAGATGGAGGACGAAGCCATTGCCATCCATCGGGAGGACATTGCCATGTGCAAGGCCATTTCCGAGCTGGGCTTGACCCTGGTAAAGGACGGCGACGGTATTTTGACCCATTGCAACGCCGGGCCGCTGGCCACCTCTCGCTATGGCACGGCCCTGGGCCCCATTTTGCTGGGCACCGAGCGGGGCATGTACTTCCATGTGTTTGCCGATGAGACCCGGCCTTTGTTGCAGGGGGCCCGCCTGACCTCCTACGAGCTGGATCAGGCCGGGGTGGACGTGACCCTGATTTGCGACAACATGGCCAGTATTGTGATGAAAAACGGCTGGGTTAACGCCTGCTTTGTGGGCTGCGACCGGGTGGCGGCCAACGGCGACGCCGCCAATAAGATTGGCACCAGCGGGGTGGCGATTTTGGCCAAGCACTACGGCATTCCGTTTTATGTGCTGGGGCCTACCTCTACCATTGATATGTCCTGCCAGACCGGGGACGATATCGAGATTGAGCTGCGGAACCCCGAGGAGATTAAAACCAAGTTTTACGAAAAGCCCATGGCCCCCGCTAACGTGAAGTGCTATAACCCGGCCTTCGACGTAACGGACAACAGCCTGATTACCGCCATTGTAACCGAAAAAGGCATTTGCCGGGCGCCCTATACCGAAAGCCTGGCCGCCCTGTTTAAAAAGGAGGCAGACCAATGATTGTACCATCGGAAAGCAACGCCGCCAATCTGGGGGATGTAGCAAAGGTTGTGTTGATGCCCGGCGACCCCCTGCGGGCCAAGTATGTGGCCGAAACCTATTTGGAGGACCCGGTGTGCTTTAACACCATCCGGAATATGCTGGGCTATACCGGCACCTACAAGGGCAAAAAAATCTCGGTGATGGGCAGTGGCATGGGGGTGCCCTCCATGTGCCTGTACGCCTACGAGCTGTACCACTTTTTGGGGGTGGATACCATTCTGCGGATTGGCAGCGCCGGCGGCGTGGGCGAGGATATTAAAGTCCGGGACGTGCTGATTGCCCTGGGCGCCTCCACCAACTCGGATTACGACAAGCAGTACCGGTTCCCCGGCCAGCTGGCGCCGACCGCCACCTTCTCGCTGCTGCGGGATGCGGTGGAGATTGCCGAGCAGAACCGGGTGAACGCCGTGGTGGGCCAGGTGTTTACCTCCGACCAGTTCTACAATGCCAACCCCGAGGCCAACCAGAAATACCGGGATATGGGGATTTTGGCGGTGGAAATGGAGACCGCCGGGCTGTATTGGACGGCGATGCATGCCCATAAGCAGGCCCTGAGCATTTTGACGGTGTCCGACCACATTTTTACCGGCGATAGCCTGCCGGCCATCGAACGGCAGAATAGCTTTAACGAGATGATGGAAATTGCTCTGGAAACGGCCTGGCGGTCGCTGAAGGACTGATTTTTGTTCAGAAAGAGATTTTAAGGAAGAAAAGGACTTTCGCAGAAGGCTTGCGGAAGTCTTTTTTTGTTGAGTGGAAAAGAGAGAAGGGAAGAGAAAAGGAAAATCGGAGCGCAAAAAAAGGGGGCGGAAGAGGTCTGGTACAAGAGTTGGGACAAAAAAGAAGGAGGCACAAAGTACCTCCTTCCGAATGATTTTTAACCTATGAATCTGGTTGCTTTTTATGGGTTGCTTATTGCAGGTTTTTCTTCAGCTGCTCCAGCGACGCCCGCAGCTCCTGGGGCAGCTTATCCCCCAGCTTGGCATAAAACTCTTCCAGGCTGGCGGCGTCGTCCTTCCAGTAGTCCTTTTCCACTTGCAAAATCCCTTCCAAATCGGCCTTGGTAAAGGGATGGCCGGGGGCAATCTCGTAATCCATACCCTCCAGGCTGATGTCCTCGGCATAGGGAACATAGCCGATTTCGGTTTCCTTGGCGTCTACGGTACCGTCGCACCGGGCCAAAATCCACTCCAGCACCCGGAAGTTATCGCCAAAGCCGGGCCAGATAAAGTTGCCGTCCTCGTCCAGGCGGAACCAGTTTACATTAAAAATCTTGGGCAGGTTTTCGGCTTTTTTGCCCATATCGAGCCAATGCTGGAAATAGTCGCCCATGTGGTAGCCGCAGAAGGGCAGCATGGCCATGGGGTCGCGACGGACTACGCCCACCGCACCGGCTGCCGCCGCCGTGGTTTCGGAGGCCATGGCCGAGCCGACAAACACGCCGTGATCCCAATCCCGGGACTGATAGACCAGCGGGGCGGTTTTGGCCCGGCGTCCGCCAAAGATGATGGCAGACAGGGGTACCCCGGCGGGGTCCTCCCAGTTGGGGGCGATGCAGGGGCAGTTTTTGGTGGGAGCGGTAAACCGGGAGTTGGGGTGAGCGCCCTTCACGCCGGAAGCGGGATCCCAGGGGTTGCCCTTCCAGTCCAAAGCGTCGGTGGGCGGGTTTTTATCCATGCCCTCCCACCACACGGTGCCGTCGGGCTTTAACACCACGTTGGTAAAAATCGAATTTTTCCGGGTGGTGGCCAAGGCGTTGGGGTTGGATTTTTCGCTGGTGCCGGGGGCCACGCCAAAGAACCCGGCTTCGGGGTTGATGGCGTACAGGCGGCCGTCGGCGCCGGGACGGATCCAGGCAATGTCATCGCCCACCGTCCAAACCTTGTAGCCCTTGTCCCGATAGACCTCGGGAGGGATAAGCATAGCCAGGTTGGTTTTACCACAGGCGGAGGGGAAAGCCCCGGCGATGTATTTGACTTCGCCCTGGGGGTTTTCAATGCCCACAATGAGCATATGTTCGGCCATCCAGCCATCCTGCAGGCCCTGGAAGGAGGCAATCCGCAGGGCAAAGCATTTTTTGCCCAGCAGCACGTTCCCGCCATAGCCGGAGTTGCAGGAAATGATGGTGTTGTCCTCGGGGAAGTGCATAATATACCGCTTTTCCTCGTCCAGCTGGCACTTGCCGTGAAGGCCCTTTACGTAGTCGGGGCTATTCCCCAACTGATCCAAAACGGGCTGGCCGATGCGGGTCATAATGGCCATGCTGACCACCACATAGATGGAGTCGGTAATCTCGATGCCGAACTTGGCAAAGGGGGAGGTGACCGGGCCCATGGAATAGGGGATTACGTACATGGTGCGGCCCTTCATGGAGTCCTTTAAGATACCCCGGGTGAGGGCATAGGCGTCGGCAGGGGCCATCCAGTTGTTGGTGGGGCCGGCGTTTTCCTTTTCCCGGGAGCAGATAAAGGTACGGGCCTCCACCCGGGCCACATCGTTGACGGCGCTGCGGTGGTAGTAGCAGCCGGGGAGTTTTTCTTCGTTCAGCTTAATCAGTTCACCGGTACGGCAGGCTTCGGCCCGCAATTCCTCCAGCTGGCTCTCGTCCCCGGTAATCCAAACGATGCGGTCGGGGTTGGTTAAGGCGGCGGAATCGGCCACGAAGTCCAGAACTGCCTGGTTGGTGGTCAAGGACATGGGTTTCCCTTCTTTCTTACAAAGTGAAGTGCACAAATCTCTATGTTACCTAGGATACACGGAAAACCGTATAAAATCAAGGTGTTTGAACACACAACGGCTGGGAATGGGGCATTTTTTACTTTTTTGCCAAAAAGACCTTGGATTTTTTTACATTTCGGAAAAGGAAACGAGAAAAGGCGGAGAAAAAGGGAAGAAAGCGGGGCGGGAAAGAAAAGGGAAAGAAAAAGAAAAAGGAAAAGAAAAAAAGGAAAAGGAAAAGAAAAAAAGCCTTGACAGGGATAGGAAAAAACGCATAAAAAATGCTGGGATGGTTAGGCAAAAAAGCCCGGCAAGGGCAAAACGGATTCCGCTTGCGGGGGCTTTTCCGTGAGGGCGGGGTCCAGTAACAGGGCCGAGCGCAGGACCGCCCGGGGGCCGAAGCGTTGCCGCAGGTCGTCTACCATCCGTTCCAGCCGCTCCTCCTTATCCCGGGCGGCGCTGTTTTCCAGCAGGCTCAGCTGCCGGGGCCCGGCGGCCAGCTCCAGCTGGGCGGCCCGGACACCGATGGAACGCAAAGGCCGGGGCCAGGCATAGTGGGTGTGCAGCAGATCCATGGCGGCGGCGTGAAGCTCGCTGGCCAAACAGGTGGGGAGGGGGAGATGCAGCTGGCGCTCCCAGTGGCGGAGGGTGTTGTCCCGCAGGATGAGCACCACCGTGTTGGCCAAAAAGCCGCCCTCCCGGAGACGCTGGGCCACGCTTTCGGCCAGAGGGTAAAGCACCAGGGCGGCGTCGGTCTCGTTTACCAGGTCCCGGGGGACGGAGAGGGAAAGCCCCATGC
>CAKTER010000141.1 GCA_934552695.1 uncultured Eubacteriales bacterium | reverse complement strand
TACCCAGTTTAACGCCCAGGAGGACGGGACCTATACCGAGCTGGAGCACAAAAACATCGATACCGGCATGGGCTTGGAGCGGATGGCTACCATCATGCAGGGGGTAGACTCCATTTTTGACGTAGATACCATTAAGGCCATCCGGGACGCCGTATGCAAAAAGGCCGGGGTGGAGTATGGGAAGGAGCACAAGATTGACGTTTCTGTGCGGATTATTACCGACCACCTGCGTTCCACGACCTTTATGACCGCCGACGGCGTGCTGCCCTCCAACGAGGGCCGGGGCTATGTGCTGCGCCGTTTGCTGCGCCGGGCCGCCCGCCAGGGCCGGTTGCTGGGGATTCAGGGCACCTTTTTGGCCGATTTGTGCCAGGTGGTCATCGACCAGTCCGGCGACGCCTATCCCGAGCTGCGGGAAAAGGCCGACTATATCCGCAAGATTTTGACTGTGGAGGAAGAACGGTTCTATGCCACCCTGGATCAGGGCCTGGAGATTTTAAAGCAGACCGTGGCCCGTATCCGGGAAAGCAAGGGCAAGATTATGGCCGGGGCGGATTCGTTTAAGCTGTATGACACCTACGGCTTCCCTCTGGATTTGATGCAGGATATTTTGGAGGAAGAGGGCATTGTTGTAGACGAGGCAGCCTTCCAGGCCGAGCTGGAGGCCCAGAAGCAGCGGGCCCGGGCGGCCCGGGCTGTCAGCAACTACATGGGCGCCAAGGAAACCGTGTTTAACCAGCTGGATCCCGCTATGTCCACCACCTTTACCGGGTATACCAGCGACCAGGAGACCGATGCCAAAGTGCTGGCGCTGGTGGTAGACGACGCCATTGTGGACGTGGCCGAGGAAGGTCAGGACGTGGCCGTTATTTTGGACAAAACACCCTTCTATGCCGAAAGCGGCGGCCAGGTAGGCGACTGCGGCATCATCCAGACCGAGGGGGCGCTGGTGGAGATTCGGGACTGCACCAAGTTTGGCGGCAACAAGTTTATCCATACCGGCGTGGTGAAGTCCGGGGAGCTGAACGTAGGCGACACCGCCGTAGCGGCCATCGACACGGATAAGCGGCTGGCTACCGCCCGGAACCATACCACCACCCACCTGCTGCAAAAGGCCCTGCGTACCGTGCTGGGGACCCATGTGGAGCAGGCCGGTTCGCTGGTGACGCCCACCCGCCTGCGGTTCGACTTTACCCATTTTGAGGCCATCAGCCGGGAAGACCTGATGCGGATTGAACGCATTGTGAACGAGAGCATTTTGGACGCTCACCCGGTGAACGTTTCGGTGTTGCCCATTGAAGAAGCCAAAAAGCTGGGGGCCATGGCCCTGTTTGGCGAAAAGTACGGCGACCGGGTGCGGGTCGTGAATATTGACGATTACTCCATCGAGTTCTGCGGCGGGACCCACCTGAAGAACACCGCCCAGGCCGGGAGCTTTAAAATTTTGACCGAAAGCAGTGTGGCCGCCGGGGTGCGCCGGATTGAGGCCGTCACCGGCTTTAACGCCCTAAACTTCTACGAGGAGCAGGAGTACAGCCTCTTGCAGGTGCGGGAGCTGATGAAGGCCGGCAGCCACGGCATTGCCCAAAAGCTGGCCGGAATCCTGGAGGAAAATAAAAAGCTGGCCCGGGAAGTGGAAAAGCTGAAGGGCGAGCTGGCCGGCGGCCAGCTGGACGAAATGCTGCAAAACGCCGTGGATGTGGACGGGAAAAAGATTGTATGCGCCCGGGTAGACAATCTGGATACCGACGCCCTGCGGCAAATGGGCGACCAGCTGCGGAATAAGCTGGGCAGCGGCGCTTTGGTGCTGGCCGACTGCAAAGACGGCAAGGTGACCCTGCTGGCCATGGCCACCGACGATGCGGTAAAGGCTGGCGTCCATGCCGGGAAGGTCGTGAAGGAGCTGGCGGCCATCTGCGGCGGCGGCGGTGGCGGCAAGCCCAACATGGCCCAGGCCGGCGGCAAGGACATAACCAAGGTCAACGAGGCGTTGGAACGGGCCCGGGAGCTGTTCCGGGGCCAGCTGGGGCTGTAATGGGCGATACGAAACAGTGCAAGCGGGACTGCCATAAAGACAGTCCCGTTTTTTAAAAGCGGAGGGACTATGCTGGAACGGTTTTTTCCTCAAATCTATATCCAAAGCGTGGAGGAGCTGCCCCTGGACGAGCTGCGGCGGCGGGGGGTGCGGGCCCTGTACTTTGACATCGACAATACCCTGGCCCCCTACGACGTGGCCGAGCCCGATCCGGACTGCCTGGCGTTTTTGCAAAAATTGCGGGACGAAGGGTTTTTGATTGGCCTGCTTTCCAACAACCAAGAGGAGCGCATAAAGGTTTTTAACCAGAAGATTGGCGCCGAAATGGTGTGGGAGGCGGGCAAGCCCGGGGTGAAAAAGCTGCGGGAGTCTATGGCCCGGCTGGGGGTGACCCCGGCCCAAACGGCGCTGGTGGGGGATCAGGCCTTTACCGATGTGTATTGCGGCAACCGGGCGGGGGTGCTGAGCATTCTGGTGGCGCCCATGTGTGACCGGGACCAGTGGATGACGGCAATCAAACGGCCCTTGGAACGGCCGGTGCTGGCCTATTATTTTAAAAAAACCGGGCAAAAGGGGCATTACTAAGGAGGACGCTATGGAAAACTTGGCGCAAGGCGTATCGGCCCAAACGGCTCTGTGCGGCATTTTAGGCTGGCCGGTGGGGCATTCCCTGTCCCCGGTGATGCAAAACACGCTGGCCCGGCGGATGGGGGCAGACCTGTGCTACGGGGCCTTTCCCGTGGCAAGCGAGCGGCTGGGCGAGGCCGTCCGGGGAGCCTATGCCCTGGGGCTTTTGGGGCTAAACGTCACGGTGCCCCACAAGCAGGCGGTGATGGAGTTTGTGTGCGGCGTGGACCCGCTGGCCCAAAAAATCGGGGCGGTCAACACCCTGGTACGCCGGGAGGACGGGTTTTACGGGTATAACACCGACATTTTGGGGCTGGAAAAATCGTTGGAGCTGCGGGGCGTTTCGTTGGCCGGGGCCACGGTGGCAGTGCTGGGCGCCGGGGGAGCGGCCTATGCGGCGGCGGCGTTGGCAGAAAAAAACGGGGCGGCCCAGCTGTTTTTGGTGAACCGCACCCGGGCAAAGGCCGAAGCCCTGGCCGGGCGGCTAAGCCTGCCGGTGACGGTGCGGGGGTACGAGGAGCTGGACAGCATTCCGGCGGTGGATGTGCTGCTTCAGACCACGTCGGTGGGCATGGGCGCCGGGCATGAGGAGGAGGCCCCCCTGCCGGAGTTTTCGCTGCTGGAACGGACGAAGTTTGTGCTGGATGTGATTTATACCCCTTGGGAGACCCGGCTGCTGCGGGAGGCCCGGGAGCGGGGCTGTGAAACCGAAAACGGGTTCCCCATGCTGATGTATCAGGGCACGGCGGCCTTTTCCCTGTGGACGGGACAGGCCGTTCCCGACGAGGTGGCGGCGGCGCTGGCCCGGGATGTGGGGGAAGTCTTCCGGGAGGGACGTTTATGAAAAATTTGGTTATCATCGGCTTTATGGGAGCGGGCAAGTCCACCCTGGGCCGGAAGGCCGCCCGGCAAATGGGCTTTGGCTTTCGGGACATGGACACCGTGATTGAAAAGGCCGAGGGAATGCCCATTACCGAAATATTTGCCCAAAAAGGGGAAGCCTATTTCCGGCAGAAAGAGCTGGAAACCGCCCGGGAGCTGGGGGCGCTGGAGAACACGGTGATTGCTACCGGCGGCGGCGTGGTCAAAAGCCCGGCGGTGATGGCGGCGTTGAGCCAAAACAGCTGGGTGGTCTACCTCCATGTAACGCCGGAGCAGGTGCTGCGGCATACGGAGGGGGACCATACCCGGCCGTTGCTGCAAACCGAAAACAAGGAGAGCACGGTACGGCAGCTGCTGGCAGAGCGAGAGCCCTTGTATAAACGATATGCCCAGGCCACGGTGGATTCCGGCGGGCCGATGAAGGCCGGAGCCCAGCGGCTGGCGCAGGCTTGGCAGCGATTGGAAGAAAAAGCGGCCCGGGGAGCGGAAAAGCCGGATAAAACCGGAAAAAACGGGCGTCCCGTCCGGGGCAAGGCCGAGGGGGATTGCCCGGCAGAGACAGCCAAAGGAGGAAACAGCTTGGCACAGAATGCGGAAAAACAGTGGAAACTGTGTGTGATTCACGGCCCCAACCTGAATTTTACCGGGGTACGAGAGCCGGAGATTTACGGCCGGGAGACTCTGGACGATATGAACCGGTACATTGTGGCAAAGGGGGAAGCCTTGGGCTTTGCGGTGGAAACCTTCCAGTCCAACCACGAGGGGGCTATCATAGATAAGCTGCA
>CAKTER010000140.1 GCA_934552695.1 uncultured Eubacteriales bacterium | reverse complement strand
GCGCAGGTATCCTCCCACTCTCCCTCGCTGCCCCGGCAGCCGTTGTTGCCCCGGCACCATTCCCAGTGCATGGCAAAGCAAGCGGGAATGCTTGCCGGGGTCATGGTTTCGTAACGCCAGGGCTTATCGGTAAACCGGGCAATGTGGTTCCGCTTGCCATGGTATTTTTTCCCGGCCAGCGTAGCCAAAGCCTCCCGGTCGTACAAATAGTCCTCCATATCCCGGTCCTCGGCAAAAACCATCCGCTCCCCGAAGGCCGCCGCCAGCTCTGCTTTCTGCTCCTCGAACACCGAGCCCAGCAGCAGGGGGATCCCCGCCTCCCGGGTGTATTGGTGCAGGGCCTCCACCGCTGCGGCCAAATCCCCTGTGCCCACCGGGCAGCGGTACACCGGCAGGGGCATGTCCTTCGACTGGTATTTTACAAAAATCATCCCGTCCCCATAGGCCACCTCGGCGTCGTACACCCCCTGCCAGATAAAATCCCCGGCAAAGCTGTATTTGGCGCTGGGTACGTTCGCCGTTCGGTAGGCAGCCGTCATGGCTTCCCGGTCCTCCAGCGTTATTTTATGAAAATTCAGCATATATTCTTCCTTTGCTTTCCTATTATAATATAGAAGAGAGCCCGTTTCCCTCCCGCTATTTTTCAAATTGTACCACAGCCCCTCTCCCAATGCAATCCATCTCCGGCCCTTTGCCGGCCCTTTGCCGTTCCTTCCATAAAAAACCGGTTCCCGTTATGGTACGTTTATAACAAAGCCCGGAACAAAATAGCAGGATTATACAAAAATCCGACAAAATATTGTGCGGTCATCCAAAATTGTAAAAAACCAACGGGAAAGTCGTGACTTTTTGGCCGGGGGTGTTAAAATATAGATTGGAAAAAGAATGGGAAGGCCGCTGGGCGGGCTTCAAGCCTCTTTAAAAAAGGAGAGAATCGAATGGCTATTAAGCTGGGTATCAATGGTTTTGGGCGTATCGGCCGAGTCGTGATGCGGATCCTGCTGGAAAAGGGCGATCAATTTGAGCTGTGCGGCATCAATCTGCGGAACGCCGAGATTGACCACATGGTGTATATGTTAAAGTACGACACGGTGTTTGGCCGCTTCCCCGGGAGCGTGGAGGAAGGCGACGGCTGCATTTTGGTCAACGGCAAGCCCATCCGGGTGTTTAGCGAAAGCGACGCCTCCCAAATCGACTGGGCTTCCTGCGGGGCCGAGTACATCATCGAGTCCACCGGCGCCTACAACACCCAGGAAAAGGGCAAGGCTCATCTGGTGGGCGGCGCCAAAAAAGTAATTATTTCCGCCCCCGCCAAGGACGACGTGACCCCCACCTTTGTGTACGGCGTCAACCACACCGCCTATGACCCCTCGTTTGATATTGTTTCCAACGCCAGCTGCACCACCAACTGTTTGGCGCCCCTGGTTAAAATCGTGCAGGATAACTTCGGCATCGAGCAGGGCCTGATGTCCACCATCCATGCCGCCACCGCCAAGCAAAAGGCCGTAGACGCCCGGGCGGGCCGGGACTGGCGGACGGGCCGTTCCGTGTTCGGCAACATCATCCCCTCCACCACCGGCGCTGCCAAGGCCTGCGCCCTGGTCATCCCCGAGGTAAAGGGCAAAATGACCGGTATGAGCTTCCGGGTCCCCACCAACGACGTTTCCGTGGTGGATTTAACTGTGCGGCTTTCCGTAAACACCACCTACGAGGAAATTTGCAAGGCCATTAAGCAGGCTTCCGAGACCACTATGAAGGGCATTGTGGACTATTGCGCCGACGAGGTGGTATCCTCCGACTTCATTGGCGATCCCCACACCTGCATTTTTGATGAAAAGGCCGGTATCATGCTGGACGACAACTTTGTTAAGCTAATTGCCTGGTACGACAACGAGTTCGGCTATTCCAACAAAATCCTCGACCTCATTGCCTACATGGCTTCCGTGGATCATCAATAAGCCCCTTTCTAAGGCCGGCGCTTTCGGGTGTCGGCCTTTCTTTTTGAAAATTTTCCCAAACCTTCAGAAAAAAATACAAATCCCCTTTTTTCCCCGGGCCCTTTATGCTATAATAGAAAACCAAATTTAACCCCCAAGGGAGCCGCCCCGGCCCCCAATCTATAAGAGAGGAACTTTGCCATGTACAAGGTATTACGCAAAACGGCGCTCACCCCCACCGTTGTCCGGATGGACGTGGAAGCGCCCTTAATGGCCAAAAAGGCCAAGCCCGGCCAGTTTATCATTTTACGGCCCCATGCCGACTCGGAGCGCATCCCCCTCACCATTGCCTCCTACGACCCGGAGGAGGGCTCCGTCAGCGTCATCTTTCAGGTGGTAGGCGAAACCACCCGGGAGCTGAACCAGATTCCCGCCGGCGGCTACATTCAGGACTTTGTCGGGCCTTTGGGCAACGCCACCGAGGTGGAGGGCCTGAAAAGGGTGCTGATTGTAGGCGGCGGCGTGGGCTGCGCCATTGCCCTGCCCATTGCGCAGGAACTGCATCGGCTGGGCGCCGAGGTTCACAGCGTCATCGGCTTCCGCACCAAGGATTTGGTGATTTTGGAGAAGGACTTTGCCCAATGCAGCGATAAGCTGGTGGTAATGACCGACGACGGTAGCTACGGGACCAAGGGCCTGGTGACCACCGCCATCGAGGAGCTGGTGGCCCAAGGCAACCAGTACGATGAGGTCATTGCCATCGGCCCCATGATGATGATGAAGTTTGTATGCCAGGCCACCCAAAAGCTGGGACTGAAAACCGTTGTTTCCATGAATGCCGTCATGGTAGACGGCACCGGGATGTGCGGCGGCTGCCGGGTCACGGTAGGCGGTCAAACCAAATTTGCCTGCGTGGACGGCCCCGACTTTGACGGGCACCAGGTAGACTGGGACGAAATCATCAAGCGGGTCAGCATGTATAAGGAATTTGAAACCAATTGCAACTTGATGAATCAGGAGGTGAAATAACATGGCGGCAACCATCAACCGGGATCCTCACCGCTGTCCTATGCCCAACCAGGACCCCCAGATTCGGCGGCATAACTTTAACGAGGTAGCCTTGGGCTACACCCCCGCCATGGCCGTTTCCGAGGCCCGGCGCTGCTTAAACTGCAAGCACAAGCCCTGTGTGGGCGGCTGCCCCGTGGGTATCGACATCCCCGGGTTTATCCAAAAGGTAGCCGAAGAGGACTTTGAGGGGGCCTATCAGGTCGTGGCCCAGTCCAGCAGCCTGCCGGCGGTATGCGGCCGGGTCTGCCCTCAGGAATCCCAATGCGAGGGCAAGTGTGTCCGGGGCTTAAAGGGCGAAAGCGTGGGCATTGGCCGGTTGGAGCGCTTTGTAGCCGACTGGCACCGGGAGCACAGCACCGCCCAGCCCGTTCCCCCCGCCCCCAACGGCCATAAGGTAGCCATCATCGGCTCCGGCCCCAGCGGGCTGGCTTGCGCCGGGGATTTGGCCAAGGCTGGGTACGCCGTAACGGTGTACGAGGCCCTCCATGTGGCCGGCGGGGTGCTGATGTACGGTATCCCCGAGTTCCGCCTGCCCAAAGGGATCGTTCAAAGCGAGATTGACGGCCTGAAGGCCCTTGGGGTGACCATCGAGACCAACATGGTCATGGGCAAGATTTTGACCATCGACGAGCTGATGGCGGAATATGGCTACGACGCCGTATACATTGCCTCCGGTGCCGGCCTGCCCCGGTTTATGAGCATCCCCGGCGAGGGCCTGCGGGGGGTATACAGCGCCAACGAGTACCTGACCCGTACCAATCTGATGAAGGCCTACCTGCCCACCAGCAAAACCCCCATTAAGCATAGCCGGGCCGTAGCCGTAGTCGGCGGCGGCAACGTGGCCATGGACGCTGCCCGCTGCGCCGTGCGGCTGGGGGCCGAAACCGTATACATTGTGTACCGCCGGAGCATGGACGAGCTGCCGGCCCGCCGGGAAGAGGTGGAGCACGCCCAGGAGGAGGGCATCGAATTTAAGCTGCTGTGCAACCCTGTCCACATCGATGGCGACGCCGACGGCAACGTCAAGAGCATGACCTGTATCCGCATGGAGCTGGGCGAGCCCGACGAATCCGGCCGCCGCAGCCCCAAAGAGGTACCGGGCAGCGAGTTTGAGCTGCCGGTGGATACGGTGATTATGGCCTTGGGCACCAGCCCCAACCCCCTAATCCGCAGCACCACCCCGGGGCTTCAGACCAACCGCCACGGCTGCATTGTCACCAACGGCGACGACGGCCTCACCAGCCGGGAGGGCGTGTACGCCGGGGGCGATACCGTAACCGGGGCCGCCACCGTTATTTTGGCCATGGGCGCCGGAAAACAGGCGGCGCAGGCCATTGACCGCTACATCC
>CAKTER010000139.1 GCA_934552695.1 uncultured Eubacteriales bacterium | reverse complement strand
CGCCATCCCCGTAAACATGGACTGCAACGCCCGCCGGGGCTTTCCCGCCCCCAAATTTTGCCCGACCATGGCCGAAACCGACTGGGAGAACGCCATGGTGGGCAAAATGGCAAAGGTGTCCACCTTGGAGCAAACCCCCGCCGCCGTGGACGCCGCCAGCCCGTAGGCGTTGATGTTGGACAGCACAAATATGTACGAAAAATTGACAATGGTGGACTGCACCGCCGAGGGCAGGCCGATTTTGACAATGGCCCCCACCTTCGACTTATCAATGCGGAAGCTTTGGGGCTTAAAATCGAAAATAAAGTTCTGCCGCCGCAGGGTAATCACCGCCAAAACAAACGAAATGCCTTGGGCCAGCACCGTAGCCGCCGCCGCCCCGGCGGCGCCCATGTGCAGGGGGCCGACAAACAAATAGTCCAGCACCACGTTGATGACCGCCGCAATGGCCACAAAAACCATAGGCCGGCGGGAATCCCCCAGGCCCCGCAGCACCGAGCTGACCGCATTGTACCCGGCAATAAACAGGGTGCCGCCAAAGCAAATCCTCAGGTAGCGCACCGCTTCCTCCTGGGCCTCGGCCGGGGTATTTAACAGCTTTAAAATCTGCGGGGACACAATCAGCCCCACCACGGTAATGGCCGCCCCAAAAAAGATAAACATCGTAAACAGGGTGCCAATCACCTTTTTGGCCTCGTCCTCCATTTTGGCGCCCACGTATTGCGCCACCAGCACCGTCCCGGCCACGGCAAAGCCCGAAACCACATAGGTAATCAGCACCAGCATAACAGCGGCGTTATTGACGGCGGTAATCCCGGCGTCCCCCATAAATTGGCCCACAATAAACATATCGGCTACGTTGTACAGGGCCTGTAAAATCTGGGCGATTAAAAGCGGAATGGCGAACCGCACCATCCGGGGCACCACCGCCCCCTCGGTCAAATCGCTTCTGTGCTTGTCCATCTCCATAAATCCAAATCTCCTTCTGTCCTTTGTTTTCTGTCTTTTTTCTGTCGATTGTCCTTCTGTTTATCCCGCCGGGAAGCCTGTCCCGCCCTTACGGGCTCAGCAGGGTGTTGGTGTAGGCCTGGATAAGGTAAGGGCTTTCCCGGCCCTGCAACCGCACCAAATAACAGGGGGTCATGGTCAGGGTGTTTCCCGTCTCCACCTGCCGCTCCTCCAGCAAGGCGTACCCCAGCGAGATTTCCTCCACCACATAGGGGCCGGTCTCGCCCGCTGCCTCCAGCCCGTAGCACAAGGTCATCAACGCCTCGGCCGCCGTGCAAATGGCCTGCCGCTCCCCCAAAAATCCCTGGCTTTCGTAATAGGCCGCCGTACAGTAGGTTACGCCCCGGGGGGTCACCGTCACCGTGCGGGAGCAGTCGAACAGGGGGTAGCCCTTATACATTTTATAATAGGTCAGCTCGTACCGCTCTACCCCGGCCTCCACCCGGCCCAAATACAGGGTTCCCTCGCCGGAGGCCAGCCCCTGCAAAAAGCTCTCCGCCGCCCGCCGGGCATTTTCCTCCGTAAAGGGCTCCACCGGGCCGCTGCCCGCCAAAAGCAGGCTAATTTGGTTATCCGCCAGCATCAGGGTGGCCGTTTCGCTGCGTAAAAACGACCGGTCAAAGTCCACCTGCATGGTCACGGTGTCCCCGGCGGCAAACACCCGCTCTCGCCAGGCCTCCGGCTCCATGGCCGGGATAGTCACCGCAAGCTCCCGCAGGGGTGCATAGTCTGTCAGCCAGTCACAGGCCAGGGTCATGCCCCGCTCCGAAAGCACCTGCTCCGCCGCCTGCTGTTCCGTCTCGCTCAGCTCATTCCGGCTGTTTTGGGCCAGCTGCAAGCCGCACAGGCTGATGTTTAAAATGAGCAGCAGCACCATGACGATATTTTTTGCTTTTTCCCACTCCATAGTCAGCCCTCCCCTCCGGTTCCAACGGAGTCGCCGGGCAGCTTAATGCTTTGGAGCACCGGCTGGCCGTCCACCTGCACAAACCACTTTAAGTAGCAGCGGTTTTCGGCCCCGGCCAAATACCCCAGCCGGATGTTTTCCACCTGCGTCATCGTCTCATCGGCAGAAAGCCCCGCCATGGTTTGATCCAGCGCCCACAAAAAGTCGGTTTCCACCGTGTCGGTCTCATCGGCGCTCACCGAAAAATAGTAAGCCAGCTTTTTATACTTCCGCACCACATTGTCCTGCACCACCACTTCCAGCGCATGGGTCAGGCCCAGGCTTTCCGAAAGCTCGTCGCTTAAATACAGGGGCAGGCCGTTGACGGTATAATCAAAATAAAAGGTCAGGCCGTCGCTTTTTAGCTGGACGTCGGCCAGCGCATAGTTCCCCGAAAGGGAGGCGTCCTTCCCCGCCAAAAACGCCACCGCCGTGGTATAGGCCGAAGCCAGGGTTTGGCGGCTGCCCTTCGCCGCTTCGTAGTTGTAGTATTCCAGCACCCCCGCCGGGTAATACTTGGCCACCCGGTCGCTGTCGCTGACCACCACCGCCCCGGTATCCGGGTCCAAATGCCGGGTGGCCGCCCCCACGTTGGGGAAGAACCCCCGCAGGGGCTCCGTCATATCCCCTCCGGCGTCGGCCACAAAGGGGTTGACCTTTTCCAGCGGCGCATAGGTCCAGCTTTCGGTTTGCCACTGGGGCAAAAACACGCTATCGGGGAAAAGGTACAGGCCGTTTTGCTGGGCCGAAATATAGCTGAGCCCCCCGGCGGTATAAGAGCTCTCCAGCCCCCGGTACAGGGCCGTCCCTGCCGTAGACCCGGCTGCGGTAAAGCTGACCGCCTGGCTGCCGGACAAAAACACCAGCCGGTTTTCGCCCTCGGCACTCCGGGCGGGCAGCAGCACCAGGGTATCAAAGCTGTCCACCCGTTCGGCAATGGCCTGGCCCCGGCCTGCAAAGCCCTTTAAATACTCCCGGGCCGACACCGCAAAGGGAAACTCCAACACCAGCACCCGGCCCTCCAAATAGCTGCCCCAGTCCGCCGGGCCCTCGGCCGCAAAGGCCCCGGTTTGCACGAATTCTCCCAAAAGGGCGTTGGCCAGGCTCTCCAGCGCAGTGGTATCGTCCCCCTGGCTCAGCACCCGGAACCGCTTGTTGCCGCTTCCCGCCGCCAGCCGGGCCGGCGCAATGATGCTGCTTTCCGGCTCCTCGCTCTTGGCACTAAGCACCCCGTCCCAAAAATAAAAAAAAGCACGCCCGGCGGAGTCTCCCAGCCAAAGCCTGCCCGTTTGTAGGCATGCCGAAAAAACCAGCAAAAAGAGCACCAGATTTTTCAGCTTCCGATGTTTCATGGTACGCCCCACCCTTACCGCAGAACGCCCTCCCAGTCGCTGCCGGGCAGGGAAATCCCGCTTTCCAATTCCTTTTTCAGGGCTTGTGCGTAACGCCGCACCAACACCGTGTATACCTCATCCCCGCAGGAAATTTCTACCCGGTTTTCGCCCAGCCGCAGCCCTACGCTTTGGCTAAACAGCCCCGAAGCCCCCACCTCAATCTCCGTGGAGGAGCGCAGCACCCGGTTGCCCCGGTAGTTTTCGGTATAGACGGAAATGGTGACCACATCGCCGTTTTCGGCCGTTCCCGAAAAGGTTTTGTCCTTTTCAAAGGTGGCCGTGGATTCCTTTTCGGCGCCTACCGTTACGGCAAAGCCCGTTTCGGCAGCGCACACCGGGACAGCGGTGATGCACGCAGCACAAACCAATAACACGCCAAACAGTTTTTTCAGCATACCGCCGCCTCCTTTTTTAGAATGACAACAGTATAGCAGAAAATTATTACAAACCCATTACATAAGCCTTACTTTTCCATAACAGGAACCGAAAGCCCTTTCGGCTCACGCCTCCGGCTCGTCCTCCTCCGGCTCGTTGGGCCGGAAGGGCGTTTTTAAAAAGCACAGGGTCATTGTCGTCCCCTTGCCGTACTGGCTTTCCACCAAAATTTTCCCGCCGTGGAGGTCCATAATTTCCTTTACAATGGCCAGCCCCAGTCCGGTGCCGCCCATGGCCCGGCTGCGGGCCTTGTCCACCCGGTAAAACCGCTCGAAAATCCGGGACAAGTCCTCCCGCCGGATGCCCAGCCCGGTATCGGCCACCGACAGCTTAAAGTACATGGGATCCTCCTCGATGCGAATGGTGATGGAGGCCTCCTCTAGGCTGTACTTGACCGCATTGGTAAAAATATTGGTAAACACCTGGGCTACCCGGTCCCGGTCGGCGGTGATCAGCGCCTCCCCGGGGAAGGGGAAAAACTGCACCTTTTGGCGCTTGGCCTCGGCATGGATGCGGTTCTGCTTTAGGTTTTCGCCCACCAGGTCGTTTAAGTCGAAGGTGGTGTAGCGCAGGGCAATC
>CAKTER010000138.1 GCA_934552695.1 uncultured Eubacteriales bacterium | reverse complement strand
CAGCCCATGGCCATATCGGCGGTAATGGCGTTGTCGATGGATTTTTCGGTCACAATGTCCCGGGGGCAAATGTATTTCTCCAGCAGCTCCATCACCTTCATCCCGGCCTGCTTAGCCAGCCGGATCCGGGCGGAGTACACGGCGGGGATGGTGCCGTTGCCGGGCAGGCCCAGACCGATGACCTCGGTGAGGCAGTTCATGGAGTTGGCGGTATACATCCCGGAGCAGGAGCCGCAGGTGGGGCAGGCGTTTTCTTCCACGTCCCGTAGCTCCTCGTCGGTCATTTTTCCGGCGGATACCGCCCCCACGGCCTCGAAGCAGCTGGACAGGGTCATGTTAACGGGAGAACCGCCCATGTGCCCGGGCAGCATGGGGCCGCCGCTGACAAAAATGCTGGGCAGGTTCAGCCGCAGGCAGGCCATCAGCATCCCGGGGACAATTTTATCGCAGTTGGGGATAAACACCAGGGCGTCGAAGGGATGGGCCATAGCCTGAATCTCCACGGAATCGGCAATGTGCTCCCGGCTGGCCAACGAATACTTCATACCCAAATGGTTCATGGCAATGCCGTCGCACACGCCGATGGCGGGCAGCTGGAAGGGGGTGCCGCCGGCCATGCGGATGCCGGCCTTAACGGCGTCGGCAATGTCTTGCAGGTGCATATGGCCGGGGATGATTTCGCTTTGGGCGCAAACCACGCCAATCATGGGCCGGGCCAGCTCCTCGTCGGTGAGGCCCAGAGCCTTAAACAGAGAACGGTGGGGGGCCTTGGTCAGCCCGGATTTCATTTGGTCGCTACGCATAAATCGTTCCTCCTTGTAGGGTAACGCCGCAGGGGCGCAAGCTTCGGTTAAAAAGGTTGGTATTATCCTATCACGGGTGGGGGCGGCTGTCAACGGAATGGGCTATTATAAGGAAGAAAGAGTTTTTATGGAAAGTGGTGACAACGGCCGCAAAAAGAGGTATAGTAAAGGGCGGGTTTTGGAAACCAATGAGAAAGTGGGAGAGTAATATGGAAGAAATGGGAGAGAACGCTGGGAACAGCGGAAAGATAGGAAGCAGGGACAATGCCGCACCCGGCGGGGCGGCCCGGATGGAGGCGGAAGCCCCGCCGGTTAAGCTGGAGGTACAGCGGCCGGGCGGAGAGAAACGGGCCGGAGCACCCCGGGTGGGCCTGCGGGTGTTAAAAACCGTGGCGGCGGCCACCTTTGTGTGCGTTGTGTATAACCTGATCGACCGCAACCCCTGCTTTGCCTGCATTGGGGCGGTGTTCGGCATGGGCGGCACCCTACGGGGCGGGATGCAAAGCGGCGGCAACCGGTTTATTGGCACGCTGGTGGGCGGGATGATTGCCATCCCCTTTTATTGGCTGTACTGGAACGAGCCCGGGGGAATCCCCAACTGGGCCTGGGTGGCCATTGGGATGTTTATTCTGCTTTACATCAGCCAGCTGCTGGGGTTCCACGGCGGTATCCAGCCCGGGGCGGTGGTGTTTTTTGTGGTGCTGATGACCGTGGCCGAGGATAAGTTTGTGATGTATACCATCAACCGGATTATCGACACCGGCTTGGGGGTGCTGTTCTCGTTGGGAATCAATACCCTGTGGCCCTCGCCCCTGGAAAAAGAGGTTTGGAAGCGGAAAAAGGAAAAGAAAAAAGACGCCTGAGCGGCGGGGGCGAAGCCCCGGGAAAGAACGGAACCAACGAAAAGCGGCGGCCGGATGTACCGACCGCCTCTTTGTTGCGGGTTGCTTTAAAAAAGAAGGGCTTAGGCCGGCTGCTGCTGTAACCGCCGCACGGCCAAGGCGATGGGGACGGCCAGGACGATTTTGGCCAGGTCGAAGGGCACAAAGGGAATGACCGCTGCCGCCAGACAGGCCCCAATGGATTTTCCGGCCAGCAGGGAGAATTGCAGGGTGCCGAAAAAGTAGATGACGATAAGGCCCAGCACCATGTACAAAGCGGTTTGGAACACGCCCTTCCCCCGGGTGGGAATCAGGGTGTGCAGGGTGCCCATCAGCAGGGCGGCGGGCAAAAAGCCCCACAGATAGCCGCCGGTGGGGCCGGCCAGCACGGCAAAGCCTCCGCGCATTCCGGAAAAAACGGGCAGGCCCACGGCGCCCAGCAGCAGGTACAGGCCAATGGCTCGCAGCGAGGCGCCCCGGGACAGGGAGGCAGCGCAAACCATGACGGCCAGCACCTGTAAGGTGATGGGGACGGGGGTAAAGGGCAGGGGGATGGTTATGGCCGCACACACGCACAACAGGGCGGCAAACAAGGCGGAAAGAACGAGTTCTCGGGTTTTCATAGGCGCTCCTTTTGGGGGGCCAAAACACACCGGCCCCATAGGTTTTTCGGGATTTTTCAGCAGTATACACCGGGGAGAGGGCCTTGTCAACGCCTATTTACTTTCGGGGCGCAGTCGGGTATAATAAAAACGAGTTTTTGCCGGGGCAGAGACCCGGGATGTGGCCCGAAAAAACGGCTGGCTGCGGGAGGTGCGGTATGGACGAGAAGATTTTAGTGGTAGACGATGAAAAAAACATTGTGGATATTATTGCCTTTAACCTGAAAAAAGAAGGCTATCGGGTGATGACCGCCGCCAACGGCGAGGAAGCGGTGTTTTTGGCTTTAAACGAAAACCCCGATTTGATTTTGCTGGACGTGATGATGCCCAAAATGGACGGGTACGAGGCCTGCAAGCGCATCCGGGAAAAAACCAACACCCCCATCATTATGCTGACGGCCCGGGCCGAGGAAGTGGATAAGGTGCTGGGGCTGGAGCTGGGGGCCGACGACTATGTGACCAAGCCCTTTGGAGTGCGGGAGCTGATGGCCCGGGTGAAGGCCAATTTGCGGCGGAAGGCGGCTCCGGCAGCGGCGGTGCAGGGGAACGTGCTGCAATTTGGCCAGCTGACCATCGATTTGGACCGGTACGAGGTGCGCCGGGACGGGCAACCGGTGGAGCTGACCCTGCGGGAGTTTGAACTGCTAAAGTTTTTGGCCCAAAACCGTACCCAGGTGTTTACCCGGGAAACCCTGCTGGAAAAGGTGTGGGGGTACGAGTATTTTGGGGATGTGCGGACGGTGGACGTAACGGTGCGCCGCCTGCGGGAAAAGATTGAGGATAACGACAAAAAGCCCACGTATATTTTGACAAAGCGGGGCGTGGGCTATTATTTTGGCGGCTAAGACCGGCGGGGAATTGGGTACATGAAAAGCATCAAATGGAAGCTGACGGCCATGTATTTAAGCCTGGTCCTCATTGTTATGATTGTGGCGGGGACCTACATCCTCCTGAGCTTGCAGGGGCTGGAAATTGACAAAAGCCGGAATCAGCTGGAAAGCTATGCACAAAAAATTGAAGAACAGGTGGTGCTCCAGTACGAGGAGGAGCAGTTCTCTACCGGGCTGGATTCCTTTAGCCGGGCCAACGCCGGGCAAATGGCCGGCAGCATTTTGGACCGGGAGGGCCGGGCGCTGGCCGTGACCGGCGGCATGGAGGCCGGGAACGCCTACAGCCAAGGCGTGGTGATTGCGGCCATGGCCGGGCAGGAGGGCTTTGAGCAGGGAGACCAGGATACCGACTGGCAAATGCGCTACGCCGTGCCGGTGCTTATCAACGGCGAGGTGCGCTACATTGTGTATGTCGAAATGGACGCCTCCTCGGTGTGGGAAAACCTGCGGGACACCCGCCGGGTGATTTTGCTTTCGGTGGGGCTGGCGCTGCTGCTGACGGTGGTGATGGGGTACTTTTTTTCCAAAACCCTGTCGAACCCCATCCTGTTTTTATCCAGCAAGGCCAAGGAACTGGCCGGAGGCGATTTGAACCAGCGGCTGCCGGTGCGCTCCGACGACGAGCTGGGGCAGCTGACGGAAAGCTTTAACAATATGTCGGCGGCCCTTTCCAAAAACCTGTCGGATATTTCCCGGGAAAAGAACAAAATGGAAATTATCCTCTACAACATGACCGACGGGGTTATTTCCTTTGACCGGGAGGGGAAGGTCATCCTGTATAACAATGCCAGCATGGCCATGCTGGATTTAACGGTGATGTATGGCACCTTGCGGGAGTTTTTGCGGGCCTGCGACATCAACGCCGGGGTGTATTTGGATTTAAAGCCCGAAAAAAGCCGCCAGTGCGTGTTTTCGGTGGGGAAAAAGTTTATTAAGGCCAGCTTTTCGGCCAATGTGAACGACGCCGGGGAAGCCGAGGGCGTGATTGTGGTGCTCCAGGATATTACCGAGGAGCGGCGGCTGGACGATATGCGGAAGGAGTTTGTGGCCAATGTGTCCCACGAGCTGCGGACGCCTCTGACAACGGTGAAAAGCTACACGGAAACGCTGATTGACGGGGCGGTGGACGACCGGGAGATTGCCATGGAGTTTTTGTCCATCATCGAAAGCGAAACCGACCGGATGGCGTTTTTGGTGCAGGATTTGTTGCAGCC
>CAKTER010000137.1 GCA_934552695.1 uncultured Eubacteriales bacterium | reverse complement strand
GAACAGCTCCTTAACTGTGGTCAGTGCTTCCATTGTTCCAATCTCCTTTCCGTTCCTCCCGCCGATATGGTTTCGCCCTTGGCGTTTATTCCAACTCGTTCACAAATTCCTCCAGCCGGTCCATACCCTTTTTAATATCCTCCATGGAGCAGGCGTAGCTGATACGGATGTGGTCGCCCATGCCAAAGTCCTCGCAGGGGATCAGGGCCACCAGCTTATAATCCAACAGCAGCCGGGCAAAATCCGCTGCCGAGCCGATGCTTGCGCCCCGGTATTTTTTCCCAATGGTTTTGGAAATATCCACAAACAGGTAAAAGGCGCCTTCCGGCTTCCAGGCCGAGATGAGAGGGATGGCTTCCTCCCGCTCATAAATGTACTCGCACCGCTTTTTAAACTCGAGCCGCATCTCCTCCACGCAATCCTGGGGGCCGGTAAGCGCCGCCAGCGCCGCCATTTGCGCCACCGAGTTGGGGTTGGAGGTCATGTGGGATTGCAGGCTGGCAATCACCTTCGACACCTCGGGCGGCGCCGCCGTGTACCCAATCCGCCAGCCGGTCATGGCATAGCTTTTGGAAAGGCCGTTCACCACAATCGTTCGCCGCTTGGTTTCGGGCCCAAAGGAGGCAATGCTGATGTGCTTTTGCCCGGTGTAGATTAGTTTTTCATAAATCTCATCCGAAATAATGAAAATATCGTGGAGGTTGGCAAAGCGGGCAATGCTCTCCAAATCCTCCCAGCCGTAAATCATCCCCGTGGGGTTGCTGGGGGAGGTCAGGATAAGGGCCTTGGTCTTGGGGGTCGCCACCATTTCCAGCTCGTCCCAGTTTACCATAAACCCATCCTCTTTTTTGGTACGCAAAATCACAGGGGTGCCCCCGGCAATCCGCACCATTTCGGAATAGCTGAGCCAGTAGGGGGCCGGAATAATCACCTCGTCCCCGGGGTTCAAAATTGCCAAAAAGGCGTTAATCAAGGCGTGTTTCCCGCCATTGCTAATCACAATGTCCTTCCAGTCGTACTCCAGCCCGTTGTCCCGCCGCAGCTTTTCGGTCACGGCCTTCCGCAGCTGGGGTAGCCCCGCCGCCGGGGTGTACCGGGTATAGCCCTGATGGATGGCGTCGATGGCCGCCTGGCGGATGTGCTCCGGGGTATCAAAATCCGGCTCTCCCACCGAAAAACTCACCACATCCAGCCCCTGCGCCCGCAAGGCCTTTGCCTTGTCGGTAATGGCCAGAGTGGATGAGGGCTTAATGGCCAACGCCTTTTTGGACAATTCCAAACTCATGCCTTTCACCTCTGTTTTTCCTGCCAAAACGCCGAGAACCCCCCGGCGATGCTTTTCACAAACTCTTCCCGCATAATAAATTCAATTTTATCGCAAACCCTCGACAAATGCAACAAGAATCCACCGGTAAAATCATAAAAACCTCACAACGCCGCAGGAAGATTCCGAGGCCCGGGCTTTTTCCCTCCTACTGGGGCAGAGTACGGCTCAAAAAGTCCAAAAAGTTCCGATAGGCCACCTTTTCGGCCAGCTCCCGGCCCCATTCCCGGGTCAGCCGCTCCCAAAAGTCCGGCAGGGCCTGCGTCCCCTCCAGCCCCTCCGGCGTGGTTTCGATACCGTCAAAGTCCGAGCCCAGCCCCAGCACGTTCTCGCCTCCCAGCCGCAAAATGCGTTCGCCGTGACGCAGCACATCCTCCACCTTGGCTGCCCCCTCCTCCCGCAAAAAGGCCGGGCAAAAGTTCAGGCCCACAAAGCCTTGCCGGTCGATGAGGCACAAAAGCTGGTCGTCGGTCAGGTTCCGGGGGTGCGGGCACAGGGCCTGTGCATTGGAATGGCTGGCCATAAAGGGGCCTTGGCACAAGTCTGCCACCTCCCAAAACCCGGCCCGGTTTAGGTGAGACACGTCGGGAATCATGTGCAGCCGCTCCATTTCCCGCACGACGTCCCGGCCAAAGGCCGTCAAGCCCTCGTCCCCCGGCTCCACCGCCGGGTGGCCCAGGGCATTGGGGTGGTTCCATACCAAATTCATGCCCCGTACCCCCAGCCGGAACAGGGTATGCAGCAGGGACAGCTCTCCCTCCAGCACCTCCCCGCCCTCTATCGTCAGTAAGGCCGAGATTTTCCCGGCTTGCAGATTTTGAAATAAATCCTCCCGGCAAAGCACCGGGGCCAGCATCCCCAGGCTCTCCCGGCGCTGCTCCTCAAAATACTCCAAATACAGCAGCGCTTGCCGCAAAGGCCGGTCATAGTAAACCGGATTCAGCCAAACGGCAAAGGTCTGCAACGCACAGCCCGCCTGCCACAGCCGGGCAACATCCACCTGGCCTTGGTTCAGGCTGAGGGGCGCCTGCCGGTCGGCGCAGCACGTCAGGGTGTCGCAATGGGCGTCCATATAGGGAAACGGCGGTTCAAAAGGCACGCCGGTTTCCCCGGCTTTGCCATAAGCCTCCCGGGTTACGTCGTCGGACGCTTTTCCCATCTCCTCTACCATCCTCTTTTCTCCTCTCGTTTTTTTCTTGTTCTCTTTTGCTTTTTTTCTGATTTTCTGCTTCCGCCAGGCGGTTTTCGCCTTTTATTCTTAAAATATACCGCCACACAAAAAGGGCGCCGGCATAACCGGCGCCCCTATCAGGCATTACAGTTCGTAGGGTTCCTCGTTGGGGATGCCCAGCTCCATGTCCGCTTCCTTTTTGGACAGGCTAATCTTTTTGGCTTCGGGGTTCACATCCAGAACCTTCACCTTTACAAAGTCGCCTACGGTCAGCACATCCTCGGGACGGGCCACGCGGGTAGCGGAAATCTGAGAGATATGTACCAGGCCATCTACGCCGGGCTCCAGTTCCACAAAGGCGCCAAAGGGTACCATGCGGACCACCTTACCATCGACAATGCTGCCTACGGCATACTTCTCGGCGGCGGTGCTCCAGGGGTTGGGGCTGGCAGCCTTCAGGGACAGGGAGATTTTGCCCTTTTCCCGATCGGCGTCCAGAACCACGACCTCGACCTTGTCGCCTTCCTTCAGGATATCCCGGGGGTTGGCAATCCGGCCCCAGCTCATTTCGGAAATATGGATCAGGCCGTCTACGCCGCCCAGGTCCACAAAAGCGCCAAAATCGGTCAAGCGGCTGACATAGCCCTCCCGCTTCTCGCCTACGGTCAGCTGATCGAAGAAAGCGGCCTTCCGGGCAGCCATCTCCTGCTGAATCATTTCCTTCCGGCCGCCGATGATCCGGCGCTTCTGGCGATCCAGCTCGATAATCTTAAAGGACAGCTCCTGGCCCTTAAACTGGGACAAATCCTCCACAAACCGGTTGGATACCTGAGAGGAGGGGATGAATACCCGCACGCCGCCAACCACGGCAATGATGCCGCCCTTAACGACCTCGGTGACCTTCCCTACAACAGGGGTCTTTTCCTCATAGGCCTTTTCAATGTCTTCCATGCCCTTCATGGATTCGACCCGTTTTCTGGACAGCATCACGTTTCCGTCGCCATCGTTTACGCGGACAACAAAAACCTCAATCTCCTGTCCGGGCTCCAGTTCCTTGCTGGGCAGGGCGTTAGGGTTGCTGCTGTACTCACCCCGGGGGATGACACCGTCGGACTTATATCCCAGGTTTACGGAAACCTCTTCATTGACAACGGAAATGACAGTGCCCTTTACAATATCGCCGGTATGCAGGGTTACCAGAGATTCGTCCAGCAGTTGCTGGAAGGACATTTCTTCTTCATTTTCATTCGTCAAGTTTGTTGCGCAATCACTCATTAGACTTACGACCTCCTTTATTGTTGCAGGCGCTGTGGAAGCCCCTGCAGTTATACCAATTCTATCATCATCGCCAAAAATATTCAACACCAAATCTGAAATTGTTTCGATATAAAGCACCGTTTTGCAATTTTTTTGGCAGACCTCCACCAGTTTTCGGGTATTGGAGCTCTCTTTGTCACCAATCACAATCATTTTATCCACCCGGGCCGCCAGCTTGGCTGCCTCTGCCTGCCGCACCGCCGTGGCCGAACAAATGGTATCGTGAACCTCCAAATCGAAAAGCTGCTCCTGCAGCGAAGCCACGCAGGTCTCGAAGGTCTCGTGCCGCAGGGTGGTTTGGGAGACCAGCGTACAGGGAACCGTCCGGGCTTCCGCCCCGGTCAACCCCGTCCCTCCCGGCCCCGGCAGGCACACCGGCCCCGGCGTATCCAGAATGTAGGCGGAGTTTTCGCACCAGCCGTCAATGCCCTGCACCTCCGGGTGGTTTTTGTCCCCCACAATAATCACCTGCCGCCCGGCGGCATGGGCCTGCTCCACCAGCCGGTGGATGCGCTGGACGTTGGGACAGGTCCCGTCGATATAGGGGATATGGGCCGCCTCCAAGGCGTCGTACACGCTTTTGGCCACCCCGTGGGAGCGCAGCAGCACCCGCCGGTTTCCTGCCTCGTCGAGGGTATGG
>CAKTER010000136.1 GCA_934552695.1 uncultured Eubacteriales bacterium | reverse complement strand
CCACCGTACCATCGGCGGTAATCTGGCAGTTTACCAGGGTCACGTTGCCCTCGTCCTCCTCGGGCTCCTCGTCCAGCAGCTGGAACACCCGATCGGCCCCGGCCAAAGCCATCGCCACGGCGTTAATCTGCTGGGACACCTGCCCTACATTACCGGTAAATTGCTTGACCATGCCTAAATAAGTCGCTACCAGCGGAATGGTCATCGCCCCTGCAAAGGACCCGGTTTGTACCATGTTCATAATGGAAATGTTGGGCACCGCCCCGTGGGAGGTTATCAGCAGCCCGCCCACAAAGGCCATCAGCACATACAAAACATTCCCAATGTTGCCAATGATGGGCATAAAGATGTTGCCATACTTGTTGGCGGTCTCGGCGTCTTTAAACAATGCCTCGTTCAGCTTGTCAAACCCGGCCTCGGTGGCTTCCTCGTGGCAAAACACCTTAATAACCTTTTGGCCGTTCATCATTTCTTCGATATAGCCCTCGGTCTGGCCCAAGGTCTCCTGCTGCTTGCGGAAGAATAAGGCCGACCGTCCGCCGATGTTTTTGGTCACCTTAAACATGGCAAAAATCCCCACCAGCATCACAATCATCAGCGAGAAGCTATAATAAACCATAACCACAATGAGGGCCGTTACCACAATCGTAGTGTTGCACAGGGCCGGCAGGCTTTGGGCAATCAGCTGCCGCAACGTGTCGGCATCGTTGGTATAGTGGCTCATAATATCGCCATGGTTGTGGGTGTCAAAATACTTCACGGGCAAGTCCTGCATCCGGTCGAACATCCGGGTCCGCAGGTTGTGCAAAAAGCCCTGGGTCACCGTAGCCATAATCTGGCTGTAGGTGGCGTTGGCCGCCAAACCAATGGCGTACACCACCACCATCATCCCCAGCATTTTAAAAACCGCAGGGGCAATGGCAGCCCAGCCGGACTCCAGACCAATCAAAATCTGTTCGGTCATGTTTTTGATAAAAATGGACGGGGCCACCGCCACCAAGGCGTTGATGGCAATGCAAATAACAACCAAGGTCAGCTTTTGGGGGTAATCGTGCCACAAAAGCTTCACCAGCCGCCCCGCCGCCTTCATATTAAAGATGGGCTTCCCGCCCGGGCCGCCCTTCCCCGGATGGCCCTTCCCGCCGGGAGCCTTCCCGGCCATTTTCGTCTCTTTCTCAGGCATCCTGCTCACCTCCCGCCCGGTTTTGGGATTCGTACACTTCCCGATAAATCTCGTTGTTTGCCAGCAGCTCGGCATGAGTCCCCATGCCGTTAATCCGGCCGCCGTCCAGCACCAAAATCAGGTCGGCGTCCTGTACCGAAGCAATCCGCTGGGCAATAATAAACTTGGTGGTAGCGGGGATTTCCGTCCGCATAGCCTCCCGAATCAGGGCGTCCGTCCGGGTATCTACCGCCGAGGTGGAGTCGTCCAAAATCAAAATTTTCGGCTTTTTCAGCAACGCCCGGGCAATGCACAGCCGCTGTTTTTGGCCGCCGGACACGTTGGCGCCGCCCTGCTCGATGTACGTGTCATACCCATCCGGGAACCGGCGAATAAACTCGTCGGCCTGGGCCAGCCGGCAGGCTCGCTCCATCTCCTCATCGGTGGCATTGGGGTCGCCCCAGCGCAGGTTTTCCTTAATGGTGCCCGAAAACAGCACGTTCTTTTGCAACACCACAGCCACCTGGTTCCGCAGCACCTCCAGGTCGTAGTCCCGCACATCGATGCCGCCCACCTTTACGCTGCCCTCGGTCACATCGTACAGCCGGGAGATAAGCTGAATCAGGGTGGTCTTGCTGGAGCCGGTTCCTCCCAAAATCCCCACGGTCATGCCCGAAGCCACGTGTAGGTTCACATCCTCCAGCGCCATTTTTTCCGCACCGGCCGAATACTTAAAGCTTACATGGTCAAAATCCACCCGGCCGTCGGGAACCTCCCTAACCGGCTGCGCCGGGTTTTTCAGGTCGCTTTCCTCATCCAGCACCTCGGCAATCCGCCGGGCCGACTCGCTGGCCAGGGTCATCATGGCAAAAACCATGGAAAGCATCATCAGCGACATCAGAATCTGCATGGAATAGGTCAGCATACTGGTCAGGCTGCCCAGAGCCAGGTAGGTGCCGTTGCTTTGGACGATGAGCTTGGCTGCAAAAAACGAAATGAGGGCCATACAAACGTAAATGGAGCACTGCATAATCGGGGTGTTCAGAGCCAGCAGCCGCTCGGCCCGGGTAAAGTCGTTCCGCACATCTTCGGAGGCCGCCCCGAATTTCTTCTTTTCGTAGTCCTCCCGGACAAAGGTTTTAACCACCCGGATGCCCTTTACATTTTCCTGCACCGAAGCGTTCAGGTTATCGTACTTGTTGAACACGGCCTTAAACAAAGGCACGGCCTTTTTGATGAGAATAAGGAAAGCAAAGCCCAAAATGGGAATCATGGCGGCAAACAGCCAGGCCAGGCTTTTGCCCACATAAATCGACATGGCAAAGGCAAAAATCAGCATCATGGGGCAGCGGACGGCAATGCGAATCAGCATCATAAACGCCATCTGCACATTGGAAACGTCGGTGGTCAGCCGGGTCACCAGCGATGAGGTAGAGAACCGGTCGATATTCCCAAAAGAAAACTCCTGTACCTTATAAAATAAATCGTGGCGCAGGTTTTTGGCAAACCCGGCCGAAGCCGTGGCCCCCAAGCGCCCCGAAGTAATCCCAAAGCTCATGGACGCCATCGCCATAAGAATCAAAACAATTCCGTACTTGGTAATCACGCCCATCTCACAGCCGCTTTCAATCTGATTGATCAATGCCGCTGTAATTAAGGGAATGATACATTCACAGGCCACCTCGCCAATCATCATCACCGGCGTTAAAATGGTAACCTTTTTATACTCCCGAATGCATTGCCGCAGTCGTTTTAGCATGGCCGCTCCCCTCCTTGTCATTCCGTCTCTTCGGGTCAACCGCCATGGGGTGACAGCCCGACCCAATATTTTTTAGGGCCCTATCCAAAAACACAATAAACTGCTCCCGTTCCGCAGGGGTAAAGTCCTCTGTCATACGCAGCTCCAATTCATCCAGCCGTCCCCTCACCTGTTCCACCGTGGCCCAGCCTTTTTCCGTTAAGGCCAAGCGCTTAATCCGGCGGTCCTCTCGGTCAGAAACAGCCGTGATAAAGTCCTTGGACTCCAACCGCTGCAAAATCCCGGAGATGGTGGAGTGACGCAGCTTCAGCCGCTCTTCAAAGTCCTTGGCGCACACAATGCCGTCATGGCGGCCGATAATCCCCAAAATAAACGACTGTACCCCGGTCAGACCAAAGGCCTCGGCGCCCTTATTCCCCGCCTGGTCAAAGGCATTGCACAGCTGGCGTACCCGGGGGCCAATCAGCGTAGCATAGTCCAAGAATCTTCCTCCTTTTTTAATTAGTAAGCTAGCTACCTTTTTTAGGTCGCAGGCTACATATTAACAGATTTTAAACGTTTTTGCAAGACTATTTTTGCCAAAAATACTGTCGGGTTTCAACGGCTTTTTTGTCAAAATAATACGGCCCGCCCGGTATCCCCCTCGTTCCCCCAAGAAAGAATTCGCCCCCGCTTCGGCGCAAGACCCCAAACCGGCTGCTTCTCCCTTCCGCCCGTTTCTCGTTTTGTCCCCTTTTTTCTTGGCCCGGTCCCGTCCATTTCTTTCCGTTTTTTGAAAAATGTTACATTTTTTTCGTTTCCTACGGATTGAATTTTAAAATCTCTCCCTTTCTTGGAATTGTCTATTTTAAAAATTTGTGGTATACTGACTTTGATTGGGTTAAGAAAGTTGAGGAGCCATGAATCGAACCAAAACCTTTTTGATCAACGCCTTCTGGAAGCTTCTGGAAGAAAAGCCCTACAACAAAATAACGGTCAAGGACATTGTGGACGCCTGTCAGGTCAACCGGAATACGTTTTATTACCATTTTCAGGATATTCCGTCGTTGCTGGAAACAGCCATCACCAGCTGGGCCGATTCCATTTTGGAAAAGCACCATCAATACGGCTCGCCCATGGATTGCCTGCCGCCGCTCATCCAGTCCTGCATGGATAACAAAGTGGCCATTTTGCATATTTACCGCTCTATCCATCAGGACGAATTTTTGCGGAATGTGGATCAGATTTGTACACACATTTTGACCGTATACATTGAACGGTCCGTCAAAAAAACCGGGCTGCGTTCCACCGATCAGGATTTGCTGGTGTGGTTCGGTAAGTGCGTCCTGGTGGGCGCTCTGCTGGACTGGCTAAACGCCGGCATGAACTACGACTTTATGGAAAAGGCCATGACACTGGGGGAAATGATTTTGCCCGCCAGCCAAGCGGCCTTTGCCCGCCATCTCATCCCGGTAGAACCGGTGGATTAAACCAAAAACCGTTCAAATTGCAAAGAGGTGCCTTTTCGGCACCTCTTTTTGTGTGTTCCCATAAAACAACGGCAAGGGATTCTTTCGCTTCATGCAGCCATAGCC
>CAKTER010000135.1 GCA_934552695.1 uncultured Eubacteriales bacterium | reverse complement strand
GAGGAATCCCCCTTTGGGGGTGATAGAAAAAGGAGGCCGAAAAGGAAACGGGGGCGCTTTTTTGCGCCGCCGCCGATGACTTGGCCGGGGAGGACGACTTTGTTAAAAAGTTGTGCAATATTTTCGAATTTTGGGAGGATAATCGCAGAGGGCAGAGGGGTTTGTGGCTTTTGGCACACGAAAAAGCCCCTGTCTGCTTCAGGGGCTTTCTCGTGATTTTTTAAGTTAAGAGGTTGTAAGAAGGATAATCAAAAAGAGGATTGGTATTATCAAGAGTCTCTATGTAAAAAGCTTTGGAGCGTTTGTCCCTGCTCTCTTGCTTTATGGGTATATTGTAGCTTGTCAATATGAATCGGATATGACCGCAATATGAACTTTCGGTGAACAATTCTTAAGAGAAACCGAGGAATTTAAGAAGAAGGGCATAAAGCGGGGAATTTCCCGGGGAAAAGGGGACGGGGGACGGCTTGTCCGCTTGTTTTCGGGCGGGAAATATGCTACACTGATACGGAAGAAAATTGTGTTGACGGAGTGGAATTATGGGAGAAGAACAACGGGAGTTTATGGCCCGGGTGCGGGCCTTCAATAACGGCGCCCCCAAAACCTTTTATCTGCTTTCCATGGGCTGTCAGATGAACGCCCACGACGCCGAAAAGCTGGCGGGAATGCTGGGGGAAATGGGCTACCGGGAAACGAAAACCGAGGCCGAGGCCGATTTGGTTTTATATAATACCTGCTGCGTGCGGGAAAACGCCGAGCAAAAGGTGTATGGGAAGCTGGGGTATTTAAAGCATTACAAGGCCCAGAGGCCGGATATGCTTATTGCCCTGTGCGGATGCATGACCCAGCAGGCGGTGGTGCTGGAAAAGCTGCGGAAAAGCTATCCGCAGGTGGATTTGGTGTTTGGTACCTTTAATTTGGGGCGGCTACCGGAGCTTTTGTACCGGCGGCTGACCACCGGGGAGCCGGTGTACGACGTGTGGGACGCCTACCGGGACGGGACCGAGGATTTGGAATCCCTGCCGGCCTGCCGGCATTTTGCCTACAAGGCCAGCGTGAACATTATGTATGGCTGCGATAATTTTTGCACCTATTGCATCGTCCCCTACGTCCGGGGCCGGGAGCGGAGCCGGACGCCGGAGGACATTGAGGCGGAGGTACGGCGCCTGGTGGCCGATGGGGTGGTGGAGGTTATGCTGCTGGGGCAAAACGTGAACTCCTATGGCAAGGGGCTGGCGGAGCCGGCGGACTTCCCGGGGCTGTTGCGGCGGCTGAACCAAATCGAGGGCCTGCGGCGCATCCGGTTTATGAGCAGCCACCCCAAAGACCTTTCCATGGACCTGATTGCCGCTATGGCGGAGTGCGACAAGGTGTGCCCCCAGCTGCATTTGCCGGTACAGGCGGGCAGCACCCGGCTGCTGGCGCAAATGAACCGGCGCTACACCAAAGAGGACTATTTGGAAAAGATTTTTGCCGTTCGGGCGGCCATGCCCGACCTGGCCCTGTCCACCGACATTATGGTGGGCTTCCCCGGGGAAACCGAGGAGGACTTTGCCGAAACCTTGGATGTGGTGCGGCAGGCCCGGTTTGCCAATGCCTTTACGTTTATTTACTCCCCCCGTACCGGCACCCGGGCGGCAGAAATGCCCGACCAAATCCCGGCAGAGGTGGTCAAGGAGCGGTTTGACCGGCTGCTGGCCACGGTGAACCCCCTTGTGGGCGAGCTCCACGAGGCCCAGGTGGGGAAAACGGTGGAGGTGCTGGTGGAGGAGGTGGGGAAGGGCGGCTTGCTTTCGGGCCGGGCTCCCAACAATATGCTGGTGCATTTCCCCGGGGATGAAAGGCTCATCGGGAGCTTTGTCCCGGTGAGGATTACCCAAAGCCACGGGTTTTATTTGACCGGGGCGTGCGTTGAAAAGGAATCGGAGAAGCACAGTTTGTGACAGAAAGGATAAAACAAAATGACGATTTATGAATTGTCCCGGGCCTTGGGCGAGGCCCTGCGGGATCAGGAAATTACGCAGGAGGCGCTGGCAGCCCGGGCGGCCTACGAGGCCGACGCCGAAGCCAAAGGCTTGCTGGAGTCGTACCAGAAAAAACAGAACGAATACAATGCGCTGATGAGCCGGAGCGACGCCGACGAGGCGGCTACCGAGGCCCTGGGGCAGGAGATTCGGGACATTTCCCGGGCCATCCATGAGAGCCCGGTGATTACCCGGCTGCTGCGGAGCGAGGACACCTTTAACGAAATGGTACGGGGCGTGTTCGGCATTATCAACGCCACCATTACCGGGGAGGAGCCCGGCTGCGGCGGGAGCTGCGATAGCTGCGCCGGCTGCCATTAAACGAGCGGCCTTTATCCGGAAAGGAGGGGAAGCATGGCCCGGTTAACGCCCTTGATGGTGCAATATTTCGAAATTAAAAATAAGTACAAGGATTGCCTGCTGTTTTACCGGCTGGGGGACTTTTACGAGCTGTTTTACGAGGACGCCATTGTGGTGTCGCAGGAGCTGGGACTGACCCTGACGGGGAAAAATGTGGGCCAGCCGGAGCGGGCGCCTATGTGCGGCGTACCCTTCCACTCCTCGGATACCTATGTGGCCCGGCTGATTGAAAAAGGCTACAAGGTGGCGATTTGCGAACAAATGGAGGACCCCCGGCTGGCCAAGGGACTGGTCAAGCGGGAGGTTATCCGGGTGGTGACCCCCGGCACAATCTTGGACGCCAAGGCTCTGGATGAAACCAAGAATCATTATATTACCGCCGTGGTGGCCAGCAAAGGCGGCTTTGGACTGGCGGTGTGCGATGTTTCCTGCGGGGATTTTTTTGCGGCGGAGTTTACTTCCGCCGGGGCGGGCAACAAGCTGCTTTCCGAGCTGGGGCGGCTGAACCCGGCGGAGCTTTTGAGCAATGACTTTTTTTTGAGTCTGCCGCTGGCCGAGGTGCTGAGCAAGCGGCTGGATTTGCGGCCCACCCCTTGCGCCGACTGGATGTTTGACTATGCCGGGGCGCAAAAGACCCTGAAGAGCCACTTCCATGTGGAAACGCTGGACGGCTACGGCCTGCGGGACAAGCGGCTGGCGGTGCAGGCTGCCGGCGGGCTGCTGGCGTACCTGTCCGAAACGCAAATGAACGGATTGGAGCATATTTCCCGGCTACGGACCTACTCCGACCGGGATTTTATGCTGCTGGACATCCAGACCCGACGGAATTTGGAGCTGTGTGAAAATCAGCGGGATAAAGGGAAAAAAGGCTCCCTACTGTGGGTGCTGGATCGTACCAAAACCCCCATGGGCGCCCGGATGCTGCGAACCTGGGTGGAGCAGCCGTTGTTGGAGGCGGCGGCCATTCAGCGGCGGCTGGATGGGGTGGAGGAGCTAAAGGACGACCCCTTTTTCCGGGACGAGCTGCGGGAGGATTTGAGCCGGGTCAAGGATTTTGAGCGGATTATGAGCCGGGTGGTGTACGAAACCGCCAACGGCCGGGATTTGCTGGCCTTAAAGCATTCCATCGAAAACCTGCCGGAGCTGGGCCGGGTTTTAAAAAAAGGGAAAAGCGGGTATATTACCGAGTTGCAGGAAACCTGGGATGGGCTGGAAAACATCGGCGCCCTGCTGGAAAAGGCCATCAGCGAGGACACGCCCTTTACCGTGCGGGAGGGCGGGATGCTAAAATCCGGCTTCGACCCCGACTTGGATATTCTGATTCGGGCGGCGGAGGAAGGCGAAACCTGGATTCGGGAGCTGGAGGAGCGGGAGCGCAGCGCCACAGGCATTAAAAACCTAAAGGTGCGCTACAACAAGGTGTTTGGCTATTACATCGAGGTGACCCGCTCCAACCTGGAGCTGGTGCCGGAGCACTACATCCGCAAGCAGACCCTGGCGGCGGCGGAGCGCTACACCACGCCGGAGCTGAACGATTTGGCGGAGCTAATCCTGGGCTCGGCGGACAAACGGGTGGATTTGGAATACACCCTGTTTTGTCAAATTCGGGACGCCGTGGCGTTGGAGGTGGACCGGGTGTTGCAGGCGGCGGGCCGGGTGGCCCAGCTGGACTGCCTGTGCGCCCTGGCCGAAACGGCGGCAGCCTGCCGGTATGTAAAGCCTACGCTAACAACGGACGGCAGCCTGCGGATTGTGGCGGGGCGGCATCCGGTGGTGGAGCAGGTACAGGATGTGGTCTTTGTGCCCAACGATACGTTTTTGGACAGGGGGGACGACCGGCTAAACATCATCACCGGCCCCAACATGGCGGGCAAATCCACCTATATGCGGCAGGTGGCCCTGATTGTTTTGATGGCGCAGATGGGCAGCTTTGTCCCGGCGGACGAGGCGCTCGTGCCGGTGACCGACCGGGTGTTTACCCGGGTGGGGGCCTCCGACGACCTTTCGGCGGGGCAAAGCACCTTTATGGTGGAAATGGTGGAGGTGGCCAATATTTTGAACCACGCCACCCAAAACAGCCTGCTGATTTTGGACGAGATTGGCCGGGGCACCAGCACCTTCGACGGGCTTTCCATTGCCTGGGCGGTGCTGGAA
>CAKTER010000134.1 GCA_934552695.1 uncultured Eubacteriales bacterium | reverse complement strand
GGGAGGAGGCATTGCCAATACACTTTTGCTATTTTATCTGGATTTTTAATAAAAACTGTTACAAAATCTTCAGCGCTCCTCCGGCTGGGTAAAAAAGCGCAGGGCCTCCCGCAAAACGGTTTCCGCCTGGCCCGGGCCGTCCAGGCTGTGCTCCCCCCGGGGTACCTCCCGCAGCGGGAGGGAGAAGGATTGGGCGAAGCGGCGGGCGTCCTCCGGAGCGGCGGTGGTGTCGGCCCCGCCGTGAATCATTTGCACCCGGGTGGCGCCGGGGCGATACAAAGCAAACAGGTTGTGGGCGGCTAAATCGGCCACAAACTCCCGGGTCACCTTTATGGGCCGGTCATAGCCCTGGCTCAGCATGGTAAAGCCTTGGGTATCCAGGTCGGACTGCTGCTGTGGCGTCCGGTGGGAGAAGATTTTGCTCATATTAATGGCGGCACTGCGTAAAAACGAACGATCCCCCCGGTGGGGGTACCGGGACAGGTACAACAGGTTTTGGTAGGCCCCAAAGCTGGAGGAAAAATAGCAAATCTTGGCCTGGGGAGCCTGTGCGGCAATCCAGTCCTCCAGGGCGGCCATATCCCGCAGGCAGTTATCCAGCCGCAAAAAGCTGCCGTCCACCGGACTTTCCCCATGGGCTACGGCGTCGAAGGCCACGGCGCCGATACCGACCTGGGGCAGGCCATGGAGCATCATTTGGGCGGTGGGGCTGTTTTTGCTGCTGCCAAAGCCGTGGGCAATCAGGCAAATACGCTGCTCCCTGCCGGTGAGGGTGTGGAGAAAGGGGATGGGGTAGCCGTTAGGGCCGGGCAAAAACTGGGTTTTCATAGCGAGCTCCTTTTCCAAATTTCATTATTTTTAGTGTAGCCCAAAATCGGTGGCCTGAAAAGACTTGACAGAGAGAAATTTTGGAGTAATATAGTTTATATCTAAACTGTTCAGAATGGAACGAGGTGGAGGCATGACAACACGGACTGAGTTTTTGCAATACCTGCGTACTGCCGAAAAGCTGTACGGCCGGGCCTTGCAGGACGTTTGCCGTCAATGGGGGCTTTCCCGTACCGAGGTGGAGCTGGTGGCGTTTTTGGGCAACAACCCGGGGAAGGACACCGCCCGGGACATTGTGGAGCTGCGGCGGTTGCCCAAGGCCAATGTTTCGGTGGCGTTGGATGGGCTTTTGCAAAAGGGGCTGCTTCAAAAGGAGCCCGACCGGGCCGACCGGCGGCTGGTGCATTTGCGGTTGACCCCGGC
The DNA here is from genome assembly GCA_934552695.1 of uncultured Eubacteriales bacterium. Lineage (GTDB taxonomy): Bacteria > Bacillota > Clostridia > Lachnospirales > Anaerotignaceae > CAKTER01. The sequence continues at coordinate 3,421 of CAKTER010000134.1, read as the reverse complement.
GGCTCAGCCGGTGCTTTTGGCGGCCCAAGCGGTGCAAAAAGAGCTGGTGGGGCGGCTGTTTAGGGGCTTTACCCCCGCAGAGCAGCAGTTGTTTGGGGGGCTTTGCGAAAAAATGATGCAAAACCTCCGGCAGGAAACGGAATAATCACACGGGAGACGGGACTATGAAAGGGAAATCAAACGGGGCGGCGGCTCCGGGGATGAAGCAAAACAACGACTTTTTGGGGACGGAACCCCTTGGCAAGCTGCTGTTTCAGCTGGCACTGCCGGCGGTTACGGCCCAGCTTATCAATATGCTCTACAACATTGTGGACCGGATTTATATTGGGCATATGCCCGGGGACGGCTCTCTGGCCCTGACCGGGCTGGGGGTGTGCCTGCCGGTGATTCTAATTGTTTCGGCCTTTGCGGCGCTGGTCAGCATGGGCGGGGCCCCAAGGTCATCCATTTTTATGGGCAAGGGGGATACGGAAAGCGCCGAAAAAACCCTGGGGGGCTGCTTTACGCTGTTGCTGATTTTGGCGGCGGTGTTGACGGCGGTACTCCTCATCTTTGGCGAGCGGATGCTATGGGTTTTTGGGGCCAGCGAAAACACCATCGGCTATGCGGCCTCCTATTTAAAGATTTATGCTTTGGGGACGGGGTTCGTCCAGCTCACCTTGGGGATGAACGCCTACATCAATGCCCAGGGCTTTGCCAAAACCGGGATGTTTACGGTGCTGATTGGGGCGGTATGCAATATTGTGCTGGACCCCATTTTTATTTTCGGCCTGCATCTGGGGGTACAGGGGGCGGCGCTGGCTACCATCCTCTCCCAGGGGGTTTCGGCGGTGTGGGTGTTAAAGTTTTTAACCGGGGAAAAGACCATTTTACGGCTGCAAAAAAAGAATATGAATTTACAGCCGAAAATCGTGCTGCCCTGCGTGGCGCTGGGGCTGGCTCCCTTTGTGATGCAGGCCAGCGAAAGCATAATTATGGTGTGCTTTAACGCCTCGCTGCAAAAATATGGCGGGGACTTGGCCGTGGGGGCCATGACTATCCTTTCCAGCATGATGCAGTTTTCCATGCTGCCCCTTCAGGGGCTGGGGCAGGGGGCCCAGCCCATTACCAGCTACAACTTTGGTGCCGGGAATAAGGAGCGGGTAAAAAAGTCCTTCTTTCTGTTGCTGGGGGTGTCGCTGGCGTATTCGGTGGTTTTGTGGGCGCTGGTGATGCTTTTCCCCCGGGTCTTTGCCGGAATCTTTACCGATAATGCAGCGCTTTTGGACTATGCTTCGCAGGCATTACGGGTGTATAACGGGGCCATGCTGATTTTTGGGATACAGATTGCCTGCCAAATGACCTTTATTGCCATTGGCAATGCCGGGGCCTCGGTGATTGTGGCGGTGATGCGGAAGTGTGGGCTGCTGCTGCCGCTTATCTACATTTTGCCCCGGCTGTTGCCCGACCCCACCATGGCGGTGTACCGGGCCGAGCCGGTGGCAGACGTCATCGCCGTGACGTTTACGGCTATCCTCTTCTTTTTCCAGTTCCGGAAGGCGCTGCGGAACATGGACAAAGCGGCGGCAAGGCCTGTCTAAAACCCGGTATCTTCCCGGCGGGACGAGCATATATATCCTACCAGAGGGGGGAGGATATGAAAAAACCGGGAATGGCAGAGGGGCTGATGGTGGCGGCAGGGGTGTGTCTGGCGGCGCTGGCTTGGGCAGGCCCCGGGTTTGGCAAACCGTTGCTGACCCAAGAGCTGATTGGCCGAGCGGAGACCGACCGGGAGGCCCGGCAGCAGCTTTTGGCAGCGGTGCTGGCGGATGTGGGAGAGGAAACCCCCTTTGGCGCAGAGGACGTCCAAAGCTTTCGCACAAGCCGGGGGGATTTGACCGGAGACGCCGCACCCGAAACGGTGCTGGTGTTGGAGTTTGGCCCCCGGGATACCCTGGCGGCGGCGTACCAGACCGGCAGCGACGGCCAGTCGTTGGAATATATGGGAAAGGTGGGGGACTTTTACCAAATCGAGCAGGTGGAGTTTTTGCCCATCCGGGCGCTGGACCGGGAAATCGTTCTCTTGCGGGAGTATGCCAACCAGGGCTTGGGAGCCTTTGAGGAGACCCGGACGGTACGGGGCTACGCCTGGGACGCCGAAGCCGGGGCTTTTCGGCAGGTGCTGAGCTTGGCGCCCCGGATCCAGGCCACTTGGAACGGGCTGTGGGACTATGACCGGGACGTGGTGGCCCAACACCAGGAAGCGGCCAACCCGGCCTTGACAAATCGCTGGGAACGGGTGGTGCAGGAGGGCGACCTGTATTTTTACGGCGGGGAAGGCCCCCTGGCCCGGGAGACCATTGCGCTGGATATGATTCAAAAGTATCAGGTGGCGCTGGATAGCCCGGGAGACAAGGTTCCGGGGACAGCCAGCTTCCAGACCCTGCGGGAGCGGACGGTGCGGGAAACCTATGTGTGGGACGAGGATTGGAGCCGGTTTATTGTGGAGGAAGCGGTGGACAACCGCACCCGGGAGCCGGTGGCGGTGCTGACCGACCTGGCCAACGGCCCCTATACGCTGGTGGAGGGCTTTGCAGAGCAGGCCGCATATGTGCGGGCCCTGTACCGGGATGGGCGGATTGATACGGTGGAACGGGCGGCGCTGAGCCGGGAACAGTGACCGGGGGAGAACAAAAAAGAATACGAAAAACCGAAAAAGGGCTTCTCCGGCGGGAGAAGCCCTTGGGGTATCAACGGGAGCGGGAAAGAAAAGGGAAACGCCCCACCTGGGGAAGCGTTCCCGCAGGCAGGGAACGAACCCGGGGATGGATGGGGGGCCTGGCCACGGCCGGGGACAGGCTCCCGGCGGCCGTTTACCGCTTGCGGGCCAAGAGGAGCCGGCTTATTTTTCTCCGGATTTCCAGTACTTTAGCTGTGGCAGCAGAGCCGCCATATGCGCCCGTATCTGCTCGGCAGGCCACTGGTCGCTGGCCATGTGGGTAACGCAAAAATCAATCAGCTGCTCCGGGCTGTCGTATTGAAATTGACCGCCCGTATAGCACCACTGGCAATAGTCCTCGTTAAAAGCGCCGTCCGGGTCTTTGCTGGTGGTGGTATCATCCAAGGGCATACCGCAGCATTGGCAGATTAGCTGCCGGGGGGTTCCCAGCAGGGTGTTGATGGAAACGTTATAAAACCGGGACAGCAGCTTCAGGGTTTCGGTTTGGGGGAGTGCTTCGCCCCTTTCCCAGCGGGACACCGCCTGCCGGGTCACAAAAACCTTTTCGGCAAGCGCCTCCTGCGAGAGTCCTTTTTCCGTGCGTAACTGACGCAAAACATCTTTCGGTTCCAAATGGGTCACCTCCATGGCAACAGTATAGCGGAAATTTGGCCTTGCGGCAAGCAACCGCCGGTTGCGGGGCGGGGCTTTGGGGAAGAAAGG
>CAKTER010000133.1 GCA_934552695.1 uncultured Eubacteriales bacterium | reverse complement strand
GTCGGTACTGGTGCTTCCGCTGTCAATGCCGGCAAAATATAATTTTTCCATTCCCGTTCTCTCCTTTTGGCGGGTCTTGGGCTCTGCGGGGGCCAGGCATTCGGCAAAGGCCTCCAGCCGGGTCCGCAGCTGGCCCGAGGACTGCACCGTGTAATCCGATTCGATTTTGAGCAGCGGCACCGGGGCATGATTTTTTAGCCCGGCGTACTCAAACCCGTAATAATCGCAAAACTTTACGGTGTGGTACAAAATTCCCCGCAGGTTCGGGTCGTTGAGCAGGGCCTTCCGCCCGGTCACATCGTGCATCCGCATACAGGGAAGCTGATGCAGCAGGGCCCCGGCGTACCAGTCCAGCAGCCCGTCGAAGTCCGCCCCGGTGGGGATATCCCCGGTCACGCTCCGGTTCCCTACGCAGCTGTGGTTGGCCACCCGGAGAGGCATGGACTGTTGCGCCAGCTCCAGCAGCGAATCGCCCATCCGCCCGCCCATCACGGCCACATAGGGCTCCGTTTCGGGCCGGGGTGCGGAAAAGGCCGCCGCAAACAGCGCCGGGTCAAAGTCCCGCCCGGCGTATTCCCCATAGGCCCGGGCCAGCTTTTTCAGCTCCCAGACCATCCGTTCCCGGCCGCACTGGCTTTCCTCGTGAACCAAATCCATAAAATAGAGGAAATCCAGGCTCCCCTCTTCCTTTAGAATGTCGTATATCCGACGGATGGTATCGCAGCAGTTCACCAACACCAGCTCCCGGATGCGGCCGCTCAGGGCCTCCTCCAGCACCGCCTTGCCAAACCCGCACAAATTCGGATGGCCCACGGCCTCGGCCCGGTCAAAGTTTTTAGGCATCCCGTTCAGCACCCGGCAGGAAGCGCCAAAGCCCGCCAGCAGCTCCACCGGGGTATATTTGCAAATGTAATACAAGGGCCCCATCACTGGTCACCTCCCTGTGCGCCATCCTCCCGCAGCATTTCCAAAAAGGCCTCTAACCGGGTGGCGGTTTGGCCCTCGCCCCCCCGGGAGCGGTCCACCCCGTCCCCGTCCAAGATGAGCAAGGGCATTCCGGCCGCCTCAAACTTCTTTTTGGCCAGCTGAGCGCCCCCAAGGGTGTGCTTGCAGCCCCAATGATTAAACCACACCGCCCCTTGGGCGCCGGAGCGCCGGGCCCAGTCCAGCCCCAGCCCAATCCGCCGCTCCACCGGGCCGTTCATGGCGTTATACACCATCCGCCGGGCCATCGCCTCGTAGGGCTGTTCCGGGTCAAAATCTACAAACGAGGCCGTCAGCATATCTGTCCCCACAATTTGTGCCGCCGGGTTCAGGCCCAAAACCGCCTTCACGCTATCCATCCAGTAGGGGATGGTATGCAGCCAAAACAGCGGTACCCCCGCCCCCGCCGGGGCCGTCTCCGCCTCCCGCCGCACCTGCCGGGCATAATTTTGTACCGCCGGCGTCCCCAGCAAAATATTCACGCAGGCAAACTCATACATGGGCGTTACAATATCCCGCAAAATCAGCTTCCCCGCCCGGGCCTCCTGGGCCGCCGCCAAATCGTCCAGGGTGGCCCGGCTCCGGCGCAAGGCCGCCTTCAGGGCTTCCTCGTCCACCGGTTTCCCGGTAACCTCCTCCAAAAACGTCCCCAGCCGCCGCAGCTGTCCGGCCACATAGGCCACGCTATCCTCGTCGGGGGTTGCGGGCACGTCGATGACAAAATGGGGTACCCCATACAGCTGGGCCAAATGCCGGAAGGTCAGCTGATTGGCGTCGCAGGCCAAATTGGTGCTGATAATGCACTGGGGCCGGGGCATAACCCGTTGCTCGGCCGCCCCCACAAAAATCTTGTGATAGCTGCAAAAGGTCTCGGGGATGCCGTCGGCCTCCGTCCGGTCAATGTAGGCCGCCTCGGCATGGGAGGCCGATAAATAGCAGGAAAAGCTTTCGGGATTGTAGGGGTGGAGCCCCAGGGTGTGCAGCAGCTCGCACGGGGTAAAAATACTCACCACGGCTGTTTGGGCCGCCCGCTGGAGAGGATAGCACATGGCATCCATCAAAACATGGGCCAGGGCCACCGCCGAAGGGCTCAGCCGGGGGTCGGGCTTGTGCCGGAAAAAATAATCCTGTACCCTCCACCCCGTCAGCAGCAGCTTTTGGGCCGCCGCCGGGTGGTTTTCCCCCGCCGAAGCCACCAGTTTTCCAAAGGTATCCACAACTTTTGTATTCATACACTCTCTCCCGTTCCTCGCCCCGTTCGGGGCTTGGCTTATCCTATCACATTCCACTCCGGGGCGCAAGCCTTTTGTTGATTCATCAACAAATTCACGACAGTCCCAAGCAAAGAACGGCCCAGCCAACCGGCTGCGCCGCCTTTCCCATCGAATTTCTCAGGCCTCGGGGTGCTGCTCCCCAATGTCCGTCACCGGCTTTTGCAGGCCGGGGATTTGAATGCCGTGCTTTTCGGCATAGTCCCACAGGGCCGCATGGAGGGCCTCCTCCGCCAGACAGGAACAGTGAACCTTTACCGGGGGCAGCCCGTCCAGGGCCTCCATCACCACTTTGTTGGTAATCTCCAGGGCTTCGGGGATGGTCTTGCCCTTCACCAGCTCTGTGGCCATGCTGCTGGTGGCCACAGCGGCGCCGCAGCCAAAGGTTTTAAACTTGGCGTCCTCAATCACCCCGTTGTCGTTAATTTTCAAATACACTTTCATAATATCGCCGCAGCGGGCGTTGCCCACGGTGCCCACGCCGCTGGCATCCTCAATTTCCCCCACGTTCCGGGGATTCATAAAATGGTCCATAACCTTTTCGCTGTAATCCATGGCGGTTCCTCCTATGTCTCTCTCGTTTTTTCTTAAGCGTTATTCTTGTGCTGTTTTACAAAATCCTCGTACAGGGGGGACATCTGCCGCAGCCGCTCCACGATGGGGGGCAGCTTTTCCATCACAAACTCCACCTGCTCGGCGGTGTTATCCCGGCCCAGCGTCAGCCGCAGGGAGCCATGGGCCTTTTCGTGAGGCAGGCCGATGGCCAGCAGCACATGGGAGGGATCCAAAGACCCGGAGGTGCAGGCCGACCCGCTGGAAGCACAAATCCCATACATATCCAGCAGCAGCAAAATGGACTCGCCCTCGATAAATTCAAAGGAAATGTTCACGTTCCCGGGCAGCCGCTTGGTGGGGTGGCCGTTCAGCCGGGCATAGGGGATGGCCCCCAGAATCCCTTCGATAAGCCGGTCCCGCAACTCCGTCAGCCGGGCGCTTTCCGCTTCCTGCTCGGCTACCGCCAGCTCTACCGCCTTGCCCAGGCCCACAATGCCGGGGATGTTTTCGGTGCCGGCCCGGTGGTTCCGCTCCTGGGCGCCGCCGTGGATAAAGGAGCGAATGGCCACGCCTTTTTTTACAAACAGGGCGCCAACGCCCTTGGAGGCCCCCAGCTTGTGGCCGGACAGGGACAGCAAATCAACCCCCAGCTCCTTCACGTCGATAGCCACATGGCCCACCGCCTGCACGGCGTCGGTATGGAACAGGGCCCCGCCCTCGTGGGCAATCTGCGCCAACTCGGCAATGGGCTGGATGGTGCCAATCTCGTTATTGGCCAGCATTACCGAAACCAAAGTGGTATCCGGCCGCATAGCCTTTCTCAAATCCTCGGGGCTGACCATGCCGTACTCGTCCACCGGCAGGTAGGTGACGGAAAAGCCCCGGCGTTCCAAGTATTCGCAGGTATGCAAAATGGCGTGGTGCTCGATAGCGCTGGTAATGATGTGCTTGCCCTTGTTCTCCCGGGCCTCGGCAATGCCAATCAGCGCCCAGTTATCCGACTCGCTGCCGCCGCCGGTAAAAAAAATCTCCTCCGGCTGTGCGCCCAGCCCCGCCGCCACCTGGGCCCGGGCGGCCTCCATGGCCTTTTTGCTGTCCTTCGCCAGCCCATAAATGCTGGAGGGGTTCCCAAAGTGTTCGGTAAAATAGGGCAGCATGGCCTCCAGCACCTCGGGCCGTACCGCCGTCGTCGCCGCATGATCCATATAAATCCGTTCCATATAAATCCTCCTATCGCTTCCCGCTTGATTACAGGTTTGTTTTATCCATATTCTCATAGTCCTCGGCCAGTTCCGAAAGCCGGATAGAATCCGCCGCATCGTCCAGCGCCTTGTTCAGGCGGCCCCACACGCTTTTGGAAATGCACGACTCGCACACGTCCCCGCAGCCGCCGCCGCACCGGCCTTCCCGGGTGGGGCCTTCCAGCGCCCGCAAAATCTCGCCTACGGTAATGGTCTCCGCCGGGCGCCCCAGGGCATAGCCTCCGGTTGCCCCCCGGACAGCGGTAATAAGCCCCGCCTTTTTCAGCGCCGCCGCCAGCTGCTCCAAATACAGCTCCGACATATGGTGCCGGGCCGCCACGCTTTTCAGGCTGACCAGGCTTTCCCGGCCAAATACCGAAAGGTCAACCATCAGCTTCAGGCCGTAGCGTCCCTTGCTGGAAATCTTCATAACGGCCCTCCAATCCATATCATTTTACTATGTTTTGGGAGTATTCTAGCATACCCCAAAGTCCCTGTCAATATTAACCTATGTGTTTTATAGGATTTTTCTCTTTTTTCCCGAATTCGCCTTTCTGTGGCTTTTTTTTAAAAATCTACATTTTGTAGAGAATCACGGTTTTATGCCGGTTTTAGTTGAACTTTCCCCTTTTCTTTCTTA
>CAKTER010000132.1 GCA_934552695.1 uncultured Eubacteriales bacterium | reverse complement strand
CGGCTGACCCGGTATACCACCTTGGTTTCCGAGCCGGTGCCGGAGCAACCTCGTTTAAAGCAGGTACGGCTGATGCCGCTGGACGATGCTTCGCTGCTGCTGGTGCTGGTCACCGGGGAGAATTTGATTAAAAACCAGATTTTGCGGGTGGGGAAGGCTCCGTCCGAGGAAGAGGTTTTTGTAATCTCCCGGCTGGTGAACGAAGCCTTGCAGGGGCATACGGCTTCGGAGATTGACGAAGCCCTGCTCAGCGCATTGCAAAAGCAGTTGAACCAGTATGCCGGGATTGTCCCGCCGCTGATGGAGGCGGTGCGGGCTACGCTGGGGGCCGCCGAGGATGTGCAGGTGCATTTGGCCGGGGCCCGAAATATGCTGTCGTTCCCCGAGTTTGCCGATGTGAACAAGGCCAACGAGCTGTTCCAGACCCTGGAAGAAAAGGACGTGCTGGTGACGCTTTTGCAAAACCCCAAGCAGGAGCTGCAGGTGCTTATCGGCAACGAGCTGGAGGTACAGGAGATGCAGGATTGCAGCCTGATTACCGCCACCTACAAAATGGGGGAGGGGACCCGGGGCGTTATCGGCGTGCTGGGGCCTACCCGGATGGAGTATTCTCAGGTCATTGCCGCTTTAAACGGCATGGTCAAAAATATCGAGCGGGTGCTGAAAAAATTGCCCGAGAACAAAGACGAAACCTAAGAAAGCGGGTGTAACACAATGAACGAGGATAAGGAGCTGGAAAAGCAGCAGCCGGAGGAAACGGCGGAGGCTGCGCCGGAAACCGCACCGGAACCGGAGGAAACGGACGAGCTGGCGAAGGCTGCCGAAGAGCGGGATATGTATTTGGATCGCTGGCAGCGGTGCTTGGCCGAGTTTGACAACTTCCGGAAACGCACGGCCAAGGAAAAGGCCGGGATGTACGACGAAGGCCTGGCGGCGGCGGCGGCAGCGCTGTTGCCGGTGGTGGATAATTTGGAACGGGCACTGGCGGCGGCAGCCGAGGACAGCCCCTTAAAGACCGGCGTGGAAATGACCTACAAGCAGCTGATGGAGGTGCTGGCCGGCCTGGGGGTCACCCCCATTCCGGCGCTGGGCGAGGCCTTCGACCCCAACCGGCACTCCGCTGTGATGCACGAGGAGGACCCGGCGGTGGGCGAAAACACCATTGTGATGGAGCTGCAAAAGGGCTACCTGTTTAAGGACAAGGTGCTGCGGTACAGCATGGTGAAGGTGGCCAACTAAAAAAGTTTTGTAAAATAAGACCAAAGGCGGGAAAGCACCGTAAATAGAATTGAAAATGATACACACCTGTGTGTGCATGAGATATTGGAGGAATGACTTATGGGTAAGATTATTGGTATTGACTTAGGGACGACCAACTCCTGCGTGGCTGTGATGGAAGGCGGACAGCCTGTGGTTATTGTAAACGCCGACGGCGCACGGACCACTCCTTCGGTGGTGGGCTTTGCGAAAAACGGCGAGCGGCTGATTGGCGAGGCAGCCAAGCGGCAGGCCATTACCAACCCCGACAACACCGTGAGCTCCATTAAGCGGGAAATGGGCACCAACTATCATGTGGATATCAACGGCAAAAGCTATTCGCCCCAGGAAATTTCCGCTATGATTCTGCAAAAGCTGAAGAGCGACGCCGAAAACTACTTGGGCGAGCCGGTAACCGAGGCGGTTATCACCGTTCCCGCCTACTTCTCCGACGCCCAGCGGCAGGCCACCAAGGACGCCGGGCGGATTGCCGGCCTGGACGTAAAGCGGATTATCAACGAGCCTACGGCCGCAGCTCTGGCCTATGGCTTGGATAACGAAAAAGAACAGAAGATTATGGTTTATGACCTTGGCGGTGGCACCTTTGATGTGTCCGTCATCGAGATTGGCGACGGCGTGCTGGAGGTTTTGGCTACCAGCGGCAACAACCGGCTGGGCGGCGACGACTTTGATAAGCGGGTCATCGACTATCTGGTTGGCGAGTTTAAAAAGTCCAACAACATCGACCTGTCGAAGGATAAAATGGCCATGCAGCGGCTGAAGGAGGCCGCCGAAAAGGCCAAGAAAGAGCTGTCCACCGTGACCTCTACCAACATCAACCTGCCCTTCATCACCATGGATCAGGACGGCCCCAAGCATTTGGATGTGACCCTGACCCGGGCCCAGTTCGATCAGCTGACCAGCGATTTGGTGGATGCGACCATGGGCCCCGTGCGGACGGCCCTGAGCGACGCCGGTTTGAACCCCTCTCAGCTGGACAAGGTGCTGATGGTGGGCGGCTCCTCCCGGATTCCCGCCGTACAGGAGGCCGTCAAGAAGTTCACCGGTAAGGAACCCTTTAAGGGCATTAACCCCGACGAATGTGTAGCCATCGGCGCTTCCATTCAGGGGGGCAAGCTGGCGGGCGATGCCGGTGCCGGTTCCATCCTGCTGCTGGATGTAACGCCCCTGAGCCTGGGCATTGAGACCCTGGGCGGCGTAGCCACCAAGCTGATTGAGCGGAACACCACCATCCCCACCAGCAAAAAGCAGGTGTTCTCCACCGCCGAGGATAACCAGACCGCCGTGGACATCCACATTGTACAGGGCGAACGGCCTTTGGCCCGGGATAACAAGACCCTGGGGCAGTTCCGGTTGGACGGCATTGCACCCGCCCGTCGGGGTGTGCCTCAGATCGAGGTGACCTTCGACATCGACGCCAACGGCATCGTCCATGTGTCCGCCAAGGATTTGGGCACCGGCAAGGAGCAGAAGATTACCATTACCGCCGGCAGCAACCTGTCGGAGGACGAGATTGAGAAGGCCGTGAAGGAGGCCGAGCGCTTTGCCGAGGACGATAAGAAGCGCAAGTCCGCCATCGATGCCAAAAACGAGGCCGACACCATGATTTTCCAGACTGAAAAGACCCTGAAGGAGCTGGATGGCAAGCTGGAGCCTGCCGATAAGGCTGCGGTGGAGGGCGCCTTGACTAAGCTGAAGGACATGGCCGGGACCCTGCAGCCCGATACCATGACCGAGACCGACGTGGAGAACCTGAAGAAGGCTACCCAGGATTTGACCGAAGAATTTTATAAGATTTCCGAGCGCCTGTATCAGCAGCAGAATGCTGCCGGTGGCAACTGTGACAACTGCCAGGGCGACGCCGGCTGCAACAACGGCGGCGACGACGTGGTAGACGGCGACTACAAGGAAGTATAATTTGAGCAAAGCGGAAAGTGGGTGTGGCCAAAAGCACCCACTTTTCCGTGCCGATACAGGTGGTGAACAAAGTGGCAGAAAAACGTGATTATTACGAGGTTTTGGGGGTAGAAAAGGGCGCTACCGAGGACCAGATTAAAAAGGGCTTTCGGAAAATGGCCAACAAGTACCATCCCGATAACAACCCCGGCGACGCCGCTGCCGAAGAAAAGTTTAAGGAAGTGAACGAGGCCTACAGCGTCCTGTCCGACCCTCAAAAAAAGGCGGCCTACGACCAGTATGGCCATGCGGCTTTTGACCAGGCGGCCGGCGGTGGCCCTGGCGGCCCCGGCGGGTTTGGCGGCTTCGATATGGGCAACATGGGCGATATTTTCGAGTCGTTTTTCGGCGGCGGGTTCGGCGGCGGGTCGGCCCGGCGGAACGGCCCCCAGCGGGGCCGGGATAAGGAGGAGCGCATCCAAATCTCTTTTGAAGAAGCCGTGTTTGGCACCGAAAAAGAGATTCAGACCAAGGTGGTGGAGGAATGCGCCGATTGCCACGGCACCGGGGCGGCCTCCGGTACTCATGCCGAAACCTGCCCGGTTTGCGGCGGTACCGGTCAGGAGCGGGTGACCCAGCAGACCCTGTTTGGGATGATGCAGTCGGTACGCAGCTGCTCTCGGTGCGGCGGCTCCGGCAAAATCGTGAAAACCCCTTGTCCTACCTGTGCCGGGAAAGGCAAGGTGCTGCGGAACAAGCGGCTGGTGGTGACCATCCCCAAGGGCATTGACAACGGCCAAACCATCCGGTTGGCGGGGAAGGGCAATGCCGGTAGCCGGGGCGGCCAGCCCGGGGATATTTTGGTGACGGTCTATGTGACGCCCCACCCTGTGTTTATCCGTAAGGGCAACGACATTTATACCGAAGTCCCCATCTCCTTTGCCCAGGCGGCGCTGGGGGATGAGATTCGCGTAAAAACCATTGACGGGGAGCAGAAGGTGACGGTGAAGCCCGGTACCCAGCCGGATACCACGGTGACCTTGAAAAACGCCGGTGTGTTTAACGTCCGCAACCCCCGCCAGCGGGGCAACCAGTACGTGACCCTAAAGGTGAAAGTGCCTACCAGCTTAACGGCCCGGCAGAAAGAGCTGCTGCGGGAGTTTGGCGGGCTTAGCGAAAGCGGAAAGGCCGAGGACGAGCCCAAAGACGGGAAAAAGGGGTTTTGGGACAAGGTGAAAGAGAACTTCCGAGAGTAAAAAAATGGCTCTTCCGGTGGGATGGTCTGCCGGGAGGGCCTTTTCGTGCGTTTTTGTGGTGGGAACTTGTATTTGAAAGGGAACCTATGGTATACTTAATATTCAGAGTCTATGGAGCGAGGTGACGACTGTGACCGAAAGCCTGGCTCAGTTTTTTGCCCAGAGCCTGGGGCAGCATATCTCCCGAGAGGTGCTGGTATTTTTGGTGTCCATGCTGCCTGTTTTGGAGCTGCGGGGCGGCATTCTTGTGGGAGCGCTGCTGGGCATGAAGCTGTTGCCC
>CAKTER010000131.1 GCA_934552695.1 uncultured Eubacteriales bacterium | reverse complement strand
ACTTTAAGCAGCTCTTTGCCCAGGTCACCAACCCGCCCATCGATGCCCTGCGGGAAAAAATCGTAACCGATACCACCGTGTATGTAGGCTCCAACGGCAACCTGCTACAGGAGCAGGCCGAAAACTGCCGGGTGCTGCAGATACAAAACCCCATCCTGACCAGCGTTGACCTGATGAAGATTCGGAGCATGAAGCGGCCCGGATTCTCGGTAGAGACCATTTCCCTGCTCTACTACAAAAACACCTCTCTGGAAAAGGCGTTGGACCGGTTGTTTATCGAATGCGACCGGGCCTATCGGAACGGGGTGAACATCCTCATCCTGTCCGACCGGGGTGTGGACGAAAACCATGTGGCCATCCCCTCCCTGCTGGCGGTCTCGGCGGTGGAGCATCACCTCATCCGCACCAAAAAGCGGACGGCGGTCTCCCTGATTTTGGAAAGCGCCGAGCCCCGGGAGGTTCACCACTTTGCTACCTTGCTGGGCTATGGGGCCCAGGCCGTGAACCCCTATCTGGCCCAGGAGTGCATTACCGAGCTTATCGACAAGGGCAAGCTGGATAAGGACTACCACACTGCCGTTCACGACTACAATCAGGCCATTTTGTCGGGTATTGTCAAAATCGCCTCCAAAATGGGCGTTTCCACCCTGCAATCCTACCAGTCGGCCCAAATTTTCGAGGCCGTGGGGATTTGCCAAAGCGTGATTGACAAGTATTTTACCAATACCGTCAGCCCCGTGGAGGGCATTGGCCTCAAGGAGATTAACGAAGGGGTGGAATGGCGGCATAACCACGCCTTTGATCCGCTGGGGCTGGGGCTGGATACCACCCTGGACAGCGTGGGCGCCCACAAGCTCCGTAGCGGCGTGGATACCGAGGACCATTTGTACAACCCCCAAACCATCATTGCTTTGCGGCAGGCCTCCCGCAGCGGCTCCATGGACGAGTTCCGAGAGTATACCAAGCTGGTGGATGACGAAGCAAAGCCCCATACCCTGCGGGGACTGTTGGAGTTTGTATACGACGAGAACGGCGGGGTGCCTTTGGACGAGGTAGAGCCTGCCAGCGAGATTGTCAAGCGCTTTAAGACCGGCGCCATGTCCTACGGCTCTATTTCGGAGGAGGCCCACACCTGCATGGCTATGGCCATGAACCGGCTGGGGGGCAAGTCCAACTCCGGGGAAGGCGGCGAGGACCCGGCCCGGTTTGGCACCGAAAAAAACAGCGCCATCAAACAGGTGGCTTCTGGCCGGTTTGGGGTCACCAGCGCCTATTTGATGAGTGCGAAAGAAATCCAGATTAAAATGGCCCAGGGGGCCAAGCCCGGGGAAGGCGGCCACCTGCCCGGGAAAAAGGTCTACCCCTGGATTGCCAAAACCCGGTATTCTACCCCCGGGGTATCCCTCATCTCCCCGCCGCCCCACCACGATATTTACTCCATCGAGGATTTGGCCCAGTTGATTTTTGACCTCAAAAACGCCAACCGGCAGGCCCGGATTTCCGTCAAGCTGGTGTCCGAGGCCGGGGTGGGCACCATTGCCGCCGGGGTGGCCAAGGCCGGGGCCCAGGTCATCCTCATTTCCGGCTACGATGGCGGCACCGGGGCAGCCCCCCAAAGCTCCATCCACCACGCCGGGCTCCCCTGGGAGCTGGGGCTGGCCGAGGCCCATCAAACCCTTATCCAAAACGGCCTGCGCTCCCGGGTGCGGCTGGAAACCGACGGCAAGCTGATGAGCGGCCGGGACGTAGCCATCGCCTGTATTTTAGGGGCCGAGGAGTTTGGCTTTGCTACGGCGCCGCTGGTGACCATGGGCTGTGTCATGATGCGGGTGTGCAATCTGGACACCTGCCCCGTGGGCGTAGCCACTCAAAACCCGGAGCTGCGGAAGCGGTTTTCCGGCAAGCCGGAATATGTAATGAATTTTATGCTGATGATTGCCGAGGAGTTCCGGGAGATTATGGCCAAGCTGGGCGTCCGCAGTGTAGACGAGCTGGTAGGCCGTACCGATAAAATCCGGGTGCGGAGCCACCGGGTGACCCACCGGGCCGAGACCCTGGACCTGACCTCGGTGCTGGCAGCCGACCCCGCCCAGACCACCCACTTTGACCCCGCCGACGTATATAACTTCGAGCTGGAGAAAACCCTGGATGAGCGTACCCTTCTTCCCGCCTTTGCCCCTTCCTTTAAGAAAAAACGGGGGCATCAGGTCTCGGTTTCCGTGTCCAGCACCGACCGGACGGTGGGCACCATTTTGGGCTCCGAGATTACCCGGCAGTTTGGCAGCAGTCTGGCCGAGGACACCTATGTGGTACACTGTCTGGGGGGTGGCGGCCAATCCTTTGGCGCTTTTATCCCCCAGGGCTTAACTCTGGATTTGACCGGCGACAGCAACGACTATTTGGGTAAGGGGCTGTCCGGCGGCAAGATTGTTGTCCGCCCCGACGCCCATAGCTCCTTTGCCCCGCAAGAGAACATTATTATTGGCAACGTGGCTCTGTACGGGGCTACCGGCGGCAAGGCCTTTATCAACGGCGTGGCCGGGGAACGGTTTGCCGTGCGGAACTCCGGGGCTACGGCGGTGGTGGAAGGCTGCGGCGACCACGGCTGCGAATACATGACCGGCGGCCGGGTGGTGGTGCTGGGCCCCACCGGCAAAAACTTTGCGGCGGGGATGAGCGGCGGATTCGCCTACGTTTTGGACAAGGACCACGACTTTTATCTAAAGCTGAACAAGCAGATGGTGACCATGACCGCCGTGACCGAACGCCACGACAAGGACGAGCTGAAGGCCCTGATTGCCGCCCATGCCGAAGCCACGGGTTCGGTGTATGCCAACGAAATCTTGGCCCACTTTGCCGACTATCTGCCCCTATTTAAAAAGGTCGTCCCCAACGACTATCAAAAAATGCTGGGAACCATTGCCCAGCTGGAGGAAAAGGGCCTGACCCACGAGCAAGCCCAGCTGGAAGCCTTTTATTTAAACCGCAACTAAGGAGGAGAGATCATGGGAAAACCAACCGGATTTTTAGATTACGCCCGGCAGGGCAACGGCTCCGTGACGCCTCTGGAGCGGATCCAAAACTTTAACGAATTCCACCCGCCCCTTTCCAAGGAAAAACGGCAGGAACAGGGAGCTCGCTGCATGAACTGCGGCGTACCCTTTTGCCAGTCGGGCGTGGTGTTTGGCGGGATGGTCAGCGGCTGCCCCCTGCACAACCTCATCCCCGAATGGAACGATGAGATTTTTGAGGGGAACTGGGAGCAGGCCAGCCGGCGGCTCTTGAAAACCAACAACTTTCCCGAGTTTACCGGCCGGGTCTGCCCTGCCCTGTGCGAGGCGGCCTGCACCTGCGGCCTGAACGGCGACCCGGTGACCGTGCGGGAGAACGAATTGGCGGTGATTGAGGAGGCCTTTGCCCATGGCTGGGTGCGTCCCCGTATTCCGGCCGTCCGCAGCGGCAAAACCGTGGCGGTCGTCGGCTCCGGCCCGGCGGGGCTGGCAGCCGCTGACCAACTAAACCGGCGAGGGCATTCCGTCACCGTGTTTGAGCGGGATACCCGGCCCGGGGGCCTGCTGATGTACGGCATCCCCAACATGAAGCTGGACAAAGCCATTGTGGAGCGCCGCATCCGGCTGATGGAGGCCGAGGGCGTGGTATTCCGCACCGGCGTGGATGTAGGCCGGGATATTTCCGCTGCCGAGCTGGAAGAACAGTTTGACGCCGTAATTTTAGCCTGCGGGGCCAAGCGCCCCCGGGATATTTCCGCTCCCGGCCGGGAAGCCCAGGGGGTCTACTTTGCCGTAGACTTTTTATCCGGGGTCACCCGGTTCCTGGTGGGCGAGCTGCCCTCGCCCCCGGTTTCCGCCGCCGGGAAAAACGTGGTCATCGTCGGCGGCGGGGATACCGGCAACGACTGCGTGGGCACCTGCTTGCGGCAGGGCTGCCAATCGGTTGTCCAGTTGGAAATGATGGCCAAGCTGCCCGACGAACGCACTGCCGATAACCCTTGGCCCCAGTGGAAACGGGTATGTAAAACCGACTATGGGCAGGAGGAAGCCATTGCCCGGTTTGGGGCCGACCCCCGGGTGTATCAAACCACCATTACCGAGCTGCTGACCGACGAGGAGGGGCGGCTGACGGCGGTAAAAACCGTAAAGCTGGAGCCGGTGAAAAACAAAGAAACCGGCGCCACGGCGATGACCCCCGTTCCCGGTACCGAGGAGACCCGCCCTTGCGAGCTGCTGCTGCTGGCCGCCGGGTTTTTGGGGTGCGAGGAATATGTGGCCCAAAGCTTTGCCCTGCCTCTGACCGCCCGGGGCGTGCTCCCCGCCAATGACCAAAGCTACGCTACGGAAATCCCCGGGGTGTTTGCCGCCGGGGACGCCCGCCGGGGCCAGTCCCTGGTGGTGTGGGCCATTGCCGAGGGCCGGGCCTGTGCCAAGGCCGTGGACGAGTTTTTGATGGGCTATACCAACATGATTTAGTAAAACCGAAAGCAGGCTGTCCCTTTGCGGAGAGACAGCCCGCTTTTTCTTTCTATCAAAATCCCCCTCTTCGCCATTTCGCCGGAACGGGGGATTTTTATTGTGTGGGAATTGAAAAATTGTAAATCGTACCCATGCAAAATAGAAAGGCTTGCCGCCTGCGATTCACAGACAGCAAGCCCTTTCGGCTGCTTGAACCATTTTCCCTTTGAAATATTGTCTAACTTTTGGGGGGCACTTCCCTAAGCCCTGCTCTTTAAAGCTTCTAGTACTTTAAAAC
>CAKTER010000130.1 GCA_934552695.1 uncultured Eubacteriales bacterium | reverse complement strand
GAGCTGCCCGCCGTCGTCTTCTCCCACCTGACCGACGAGCTGTACGAGAGCAAGATTGTGTACCGGACGGAAAAGTTCGAGGACCAGGTGCGGACCTTCTGCATGAACCCCTACGGCAATGTGGTAAACGAGAACACCAACGGGATTGTGACGGTGAACGGCCACAGCTACGAGGACCCGGCCCTGCGGACGGAGAATACCAACTTTGCCCTGCTGGTCTCGAAGCATTTTTCCGAGCCCTTTAAGGACAGCAACGATTATGGGGAAAGCATTGCCCGGCTGTCGAATATGCTGGGCGGCGGCGTGATTGTCCAGCGGTTTGGCGATTTGGTGCGTGGCCGCCGCAGCAATACCAAGCGCATTGCCGAGAGCACGGTGCGGCCTACCCTGGCGGCTACCCCCGGGGATTTGAGTTTGGTGCTGCCCAAGCGGATTTTGGACGGGATTATCGAAATGATTTATGCGCTGGACCATATTGCCCCCGGTACGGCCAACGACGATACCCTGCTGTATGGGGTGGAAGTGAAGTTTTACAACATGGAAGTGGACATTGACGAGAATTTGGAAACCTGCCATAAGGGACTCTATATCATTGGCGATGGCAGCGGGGTGACCCACTCCCTGTCCCATGCTTCGGCCAGCGGGGTTTACGTAGCCCAGCAGATTGCCGGAAAATAAAGGTCTTTATTGCAAAGAAAAAGCGATCCGCTGCCTCTTTTCGGGGGCAATGGGTCGCTTTTAAAATCTTTTGAAATTTCGATAAAAGGATAACGCTTTGGCTTAGAGGATTTTGGCTTCTTCCAGATAGTTTTTATTTTGGGCAATCAGCTCCTCGCACCATTCCCGGGCGGGGCCGCCGATGAGGTTCCGGTTTTGCACACAGGCAGAGACCGAAATGGCCGCATACACGCTTTCGTCAAACACCGGGGAAATGGCCCGGTATTCCTCCAGGCTTAAATCGTCCAGATTGGTATTGTGCTGGAGGCAATATAGCACCAGCTGCCCAATAATCTCGTGAGCGTCCCGGAAGGGCACGCCCTGCTTAACCAGCCAGTCGGCGGCGTCGGTGGCATTGGTAAACCCACCCTTGGCAGCAGCCAGCATTTTGTCTGTATTTACCTGCATGGTGGCAATCATCCCGGTAAATACCGGCAGGCACAGGGTCACGGTGTCGATGGCGTCAAACACCGCCTCCTTGTCCTCCTGCATATCCTTGTTGTAGGCCAGGGGCAGGCCCTTTAGCATGGTCAAAAGCCCCACCAGGTCGCCATAGACCCGGCCGGTTTTGCCCCGGATGAGCTCCGCCATGTCGGGGTTCTTTTTTTGCGGCATAATGCTGCTGCCGGTGGCGTAGGCGTCGGAAATCTCGATAAACTTAAACTCGTGGCTGCTCCACAGCACCAGCTCCTCGCTGAGCCGGGACAGGTGCATCATAAGCAGCGACAGGGCGGAGCATAGCTCCACGCAAAAATCCCGGTCGGATACCCCGTCCAAACTGTCCAGGGTGAGGGCGGAAAAGCCCAGCTCGGCGGCCACCGAGCCCCGGTCCAGCGGGTAGGTGGTGCCCGCCAAGGCCCCGCTGCCCAAAGGCATTACATCGGTGCGCCGGTAGCAGTCCGCCAGCCGGCTCCGGTCCCGCTTCAGCATTTCCACATAGGCCAGCAGGTGGTGGGCCAGGGTGATGGGCTGGGCCCGTTGCAGGTGGGTATAGCCGGGGAGGATGGTGTCCAGATGCCGGGCGGCCAGGTCGTTCAGGGTTTGTTGCAAGGTGGCCAGCAGGCCGTCAATCGTAACAATTTCGTCTTTTACATACATCCGCAAATCCAGCGCCACCTGATCGTTCCGGCTGCGGCCGGTGTGGAGCCGCTTGCCCACGTCGCCAATGCGTTCAATCAGCAGGGTTTCCACGTTCATGTGGATGTCCTCGGCGGTTTCCGAAAACGTGATTTTCCCGGCCTCGATGTCGGCCAGCAGTTCCTTTAGCGTTTTTTGCAGCAGGGCTGCGTCCTCCGGCGGGATAATGCCCTGACGGCCCAGCATCCCGGCGTGGGCAATGCTGCCGGTAATGTCCTGCCGGTACAGCCGCTGGTCAAAGGAGATGGAGGAATGGAAATGGTCGGTTTGTGCATCGGTGGCTTGGGTAAATCTGCCGCCCCAAAGTTTCATAGCTGCCTCCTTATCAATATAACAACACGGCCCGTCGGGGGACGGGCCGGAAGAGGATTTGTTGGTTACTTAGTTTCGTTTTCCTGATTTTGCAGCATCATGGCCCGAACCTTTAAGGGCAGGCCAAACAGGTTGATGAAGCCGTTGGCGTCCTTGTGGTCGTACAGGTCGCCGGTGGTAAAGCTGGCGATGGACGCATTATACAGGGAGTAGGGCGAGGTGGCCCCGGCGGGGGTGATGTTGCCCTTGTACAGCTTTAGCTTCACAGAGCCGGTCACGGTTTCGTTCACCTTATCGAAGTAGGCGGACAGGGCCTCCCGCAGGGGGGTGTACCACTTGCCGTCGTAGACCAGCCCGGTAAACTTGGTGCTGTTGATTTCGTTCCAGGCCTGGGTGTCCTTGTCCAGGCACAGGTACTCCAGCTCCCGGTGGGCGTAGTAGAGGATGGTGCCGCCGGGGGTCTCGTACACGCCCCGGGACTTCATGCCTACCACCCGGTTTTCGCAAATATCGGCAATGCCGATGCCGTTGGCCCCGCCGATGGCGTTCAGCTGGGTAATCAGCTCCCGGGGGGTGACCTTTTTGCCGTTCAGGGTAGTGCATTCGCCCTTTTCAAAGCCCAACGTCACATAAGTGGGGGTATCGGGGGCCTTTTCGGGGGTTACCCCCAGCTGTAGCAGCCGGTCGTACAGGGGCTCGTTGGCAGGGTCCTCCAGCTCCTGGCCTTCGTGGCTTAAGTGCCAAATGTTCCGGTCCCGGCTGTAAATGTCGCCCTTTTTCACAGGGACGGGGATGTTCCGGGCTTCCAGATAGGCTACCTCGTCCTCCCGGGACTCCATGCCCCAGGTATCCAGCCGCCAGGGGGCAATAATCTTCAGGTCGGGAGCCAGCGCCTTAATGGTCAGCTCAAACCGCACCTGGTCGTTGCCCTTGCCGGTAGCGCCGTGGCAAATGGCGGTAGCGCCTTCCTTCCGGGCAATCTCCACCAGCCGTTTGGCAATGATGGGCCGGGCCATGGAGGTACCCAGCAGGTACTTTCCCTCGTATACAGCCTGGGCCTTCACGCAGGGGAAGACCACGTCTTTTAAAAATTCATCGGTCAGGTCCTCGATGTAGAGCTTGCTGGCCCCGGTGGAAAGCGCCCGCTCTTCCATACCCTCGGTTTCCTTGCCCTGGCCCACGTCACCGCAAACGGCGATAATCTCGGCGTCCTCGTAGTTTTCCTTTAACCAGGGGATGATTACGGTGGTATCCAGGCCTCCGGAGTAAGCCAGAACGATTTTTTCTTTTGCCATTCAAAAAGCCTCCTTAATAAATATATCGATTATTTGGGGTTGGAGCGGCTGCTGCGGCAGGGCGTCCAACAGGTTTCCTTCGTGTGAATTATTATAAGCATGAAATGAAAAAAATTCAAGACTTTTTTAAAAATTTTTCTTGCATATGGGGTGAATTGGTCGTATAATTATAAATCATTTGGGAACGGAGGAATGAATTATGATTAAAGCAGGCGTGATTGGCTCTACCGGCTATGCCGGCAGCGAGCTGGTTCGTATATTGATGCAGCACCCGGCGGTGGAGATTGCTCACCTGACCGCCCATAGTTATGTAGGAAAGCGATACGACACGGTGTACGAGAACTTCCGGGGTGCCGTGGAGGGCGAGTGCGAGGAGACCGACCTGGCCACGCTGGCCCAGGATTGCGACGTGGTGTTTATGGCCCTGCCCCATGGGGTGACGGCCAAAACCGTGACCCCGGAGATTTTACAAAAGACCCGGGTTATCGATTTTGGGGCCGACTTCCGGTTAAAGGACGCCGACGTGTACGAAAAGTGGTACGGGGTAACCCACGAGGGCCGGGCGCTATTGCCTAAGGCGGTGTATGGCCTGTGCGAGGTCAACCGGGAAAAAATTAAAAAAGGGCGGCTGATAGCCAATCCCGGCTGCTACACCACCTGTAGCATTTTAAGCCTGTGGCCCTTGCTGAGCAACCACCTTATCGAGACCGACAGCATTATTGTGGACGCCAAAAGCGGCGTGACCGGAGCGGGCCGGGGCCTGGCGCTGGGAAGCCTGTACTGTGAGGTCAACGAGAACATGAAGGCCTATAAAATTGCCAGCCACCGGCATACTCCCGAAATGGAGGAGCAGCTTTCCTATGCGGCGGGGGAGAGCATTGTGCTTAGCTTTACCCCCCACTTAACCCCCATGAACCGGGGCATTTTGGCCAGCTGCTATGCCAAGCTGAAGCCGGGGGTCACCGAGGCCGATGTCCGGGGTGTGTATGAGGATGCTTACAGCTCCGAAGCCTTTATCCGGCTAACCAAGCCCGGGGTATTCCCCGAGACCCGGTGGGTGAAGGGCAGTAACTTTTTGGATATTGGGATGACCGTGGACCAGCGGACCAACCGGGTGCTGGTGTTCGGCGCACTGGATAATTTGGGCAAGGGCGCCGCCGGGCAGGCGGTGCAGAACATGAACCTGCTGTTTGGATTGCCGGAGACCACGGGGCTTTCGGCCATGCCCATGTTCCCGGCCTAAGGAGAAAAGAGAGGACAAATTTAATTATGGATATGACGGTGTTTGACGGGGGCGTAACGGCGCCGAAGGGATACCTG
>CAKTER010000129.1 GCA_934552695.1 uncultured Eubacteriales bacterium | reverse complement strand
TGCCAGTGACCGCACGATCAGCTCCATGCGGTTTCGTGCCGCTTCGTCAATCTTGGCGCAATACTGTCTTACGTACACCCAGCTATCCCCGGGTCTTTTTTCTTGTTACAAATCATGCCTCGAAAAACGCCCGGCACAGCCGGTTCAGGGCCTCCTGGTCGGCGGCGGCCATCAGCTCGCAGGCCGAGTGCATGGCCAGCAGCGGTACCCCCACATCCACTGCCGGCATGGCCAGCCGGGCCGAAGCCATAGCGCCCACGGTGGAGCCGCCGGGCTGATCGGCCCGGTTCCGGTATTCCTGCCAAGGGATACTCCGGCTTTGGCAAAGCCCTTGCACCACCGCGCAGGTCCCGGCATCGGAGGAATACCGGGGGCTGCGCTTTAACGCCAAGCCCCGGCCCAGCAGGGGGCCACAGGTAGGGTCGGCCAGCTCCGGATGATTGGGATGAACGGCGTGGGCGGCGTCGCAGGAAAGGAGCATACCCCGGCGGCGGGCGTCGGCCAGTTTCGTCCGGCTCCAGCCCAAGCCCTCGGCCAGCTTTTCCAAAATCACCGAAAGGGTAGCGCTGTCCCCGCCCCGGTAGGTGGTGCTGCCAATCTCCTCGTTGTCATACAATACCGCTACGTTCAGCGTGTCCCCCGCCGCCTTCGCCAGGCCTTCCACGCAGGCCATCACCGAGGTGATGTTATCCAGACGGGGGCTGCTGAGAAACCCTTTGTCGAACCCCACCCGAACCGGCGGGGCCATGCAATAGGCGCATAGCTCAAAGGAAAGCACCTCTTCCGGCGCAACGCCCAGCTTTTGGGCAATCTGCCCCACCAAATACCCCTCCTTTTCCCAGCCCTCTTCCGCCAACCGGCACAGGGGCAGCAGGTCGGTTTGGGGCAGCAACGCCTTCCCGTTGTTTGCGTTCCGATCCAAATGAATGGCTAGATTGGGAATCACCAGCAGGGGCTCGTCCCAGCGGATAAGCCGGGCCGCCGGACGCAGGGGGTCGGCGGTTTTCACATATACCACGCCCGCCAGCCCTAAGGGCCGATCCATCCAGGTGCTGTAAAGCATCCCCCCGTAGGGCTCCACATTCAAGCGGCAGCACCCCGCCGAAAGCAGCTCCGGCCGGGCCTTTACCCGCAGGCAGGGCCAGTCGGTGTGGGCGGCGGCAACCCGCACCTCCTCCCGATTCCCCAGCGTAAATGCCGCTAAAAACGACCCGTCGGCCACCACATAGCGGCCCCCCGGCTCCACCGCAAAGGGCTCTGTCAGCTCCAGAGGCACAAACCCCTGCTCGCACAAATACATTTCTGCCCGGCGTACCGTGTGCCAGGGCGATACCCCGGCATGCAGCCAGTCCATCCACTCCCGCCGTTCTTCCACCGTATCGGCTCCTTTCTCTTCGGGTCTGTCTCCCGTTCTTCGCCCGTTTCTACCATATATTATATTTCATACGCAAAAAGCGGCAGGATTCCTCCCGCCGCTTACATTTTCGTCGGTCTCAGGCCCGGGGATGGGCCCTTTGATACACATCCTTCAACCGGTTTTGGCTGGCCCGGGCATAAATCTGCGTAGTGGAAATGGCCGAATGCCCCAGCATTTCCTGCACCGAAGCCAAATCCGCCCCGTTTTCCAGCAAGTGTACCGCAAAGGAATGCCGCAAAATAAAGGGGGTGATGTTCTGTTCAATCCCGCTGCTTTCGGCATAGGACTTTAACAGCTTCCAAAACCCCTGCCGGGTCATGGGCTGTCCGCTGCGGTTTAAAAACAGCACCGTTGTGTCCGCCGCCTTCCGCACCTGCAAATAGTCCCGCAGGGCTTCCACCGCCTTGGTTCCCAGCGGGATCACCCGGCTGCGGGCCTCGCTTTGGCATAGCAAATAGCCCCCCACCAAATTCACCTGTTCCATACGCAGCTCCAACAGCTCCGTCACCCGCAGGCCCGTAGCGTACAAGCATTCCAGCATGGCCCGGTCCCGGATGCCCTTGAGGGTCTGACGGGAGGGCTGCTCCAGCAGCCGATCCACCTGCTGGGTCGTCAAAATTTCGGGAATCTTCCGGCTTACCTCCGGCCGGGGTACCCCAAGCACCGGGTCCTCCGTCACCACGCCCCGCACCAGCAAATATTGATAAAAGCCGTTTAGCGAAGCAATGGCCCGGGACACGGTAGACGCCGCCTTGCCCTCCTGCTCCATCTGGCCCAGGTACGCCGCCATATCGGTGCGGGTCACTTTTTCCGGCCCGGTCACGCCCTGGGCCGCCATGGCTGCGCTAAAATGCGTCAAATCCCGCCGGTACGACTGGATGGTATTTTGCGACGCCCGATTTTTGGTTTGGATATGCTCCAGATATTCCTCAATCTGTTCCTTCATAAGGGGTTTTACCTCCCTGCTTTTCGCTGCCTATAAACGAAATACCACAAATAGTACACTTGGTAAGTGACTTGTTACAGACAGCCGTGAAACGGTTGGGTAGGTCGAACAGACTGTCTCTTAATTTGGCTGGTTGCCGCAGTAAATAAAGATTCTTAGATAGCAAAGAACAGTATACGACATAAATGTTGATTTGTCAAACATTTCAGTTTGTTTTGTAAAAAACTTAAAATTTTATCATTTGGTCAAGCCACAGTCCCAAAACCGTTACTCCAAAACACCCTGCCCCCACCAGAATATACGCCCATTGCCGCCGGCGGCGCTCCCGGCGGAGGCAGCTTTGAGGCGGCCGGCGGTAAAACCGAAAAAGCACCATGGCACAGGCCACACTGCCCACCACCCATACCGCCGCCATCCGCAACAGCCCACCGGGAAGCGCCCCCAGTACCCGGCCCCAGCCGCCGCCCCGGGCCAGCCACAGGGCTGCCCGGCCGCTTTGCCCCGCCGCCCACAAAGCCAGGCCTGCCGCCAAAAAGGGGAGCCCTGCTCCAAACCATCCGCATAGCCACAGCCCGCCCAAAGCCAAGGCACTGTGCCATGCGGCTTCGGCCAGCGTTGCCCCTTCTCCCTGCCCCAGCCAGCGCTCCCATACGCCTCCCTGCGCCGCCGCCCCGGCCCAGCTTCCGGCAATCGCCCCGGCCAACAGAAAAAGCGCCGTAAAAAGCAGTGCCCGCCTCCCCCATTTTTCCCGCAAAAAAGCCCACCCCCTACCCAATGTATGAGGGTGAGCTCTTCTTTTTTCCTGCTTTGGCGTCCGGCGCCGGTCTTACGCCTGCCCGGCCTCCCGCCGCAAAAGCTCCCGGCAGGCCAGGATTCCCGCAATGGTCTTGCCATCGGTGATTTCTCCGGCAAAAATCCGCTCGATCAGCTCCTCCAGCGCATATTCCTCCACCGTCAAAAACTCATCGGGATCCAAATGCTGCATCCCGGGGGAAAGCTCCCGGGCCACATAAACCGAAATTGCCTCGTTGGAGACCCCGGCCGAAACGTACATGGTACACAAAAAGTCCAGCCGGCCGCACTTCTTCCCGGTTTCTTCTTCCAGCTCCCGCCGGGCGCACACCGCCGGTTCCTCTCCCGGCTCAACCACCCCGGCCGGAATCTCCAGCAGCATTTGCCGCAGCGGATGCCGGTATTGGCGCACCATCAGCACCCGGCCGTCGGCGGTCAGGGGTACCACCGCCGCCGCATTGCCCTTGACTACATACTCCCGCATGGCCGTTTTGCCGTTGGGCATGGTCAACGCATCCTGATACAAATCCATGATTTTCCCATGGGCCAACCGACGGGAATTTACAATTTCATATGCCACAATGCCCGCCCCTTTTAAAACTCTGCGTTCTTGACCGTCCGGGGATAGGGGATTACGTCCCGGATGTTGGTCATCCCCGTCAAATACATAATCAGCCGTTCAAAGCCCAAGCCAAACCCGGCGTGGCGCACCGTGCCAAACCGCCGCAAATCCAAATACCACCAATAGTCCTCTTCCTTCAGCCCCAGCTCCGCCATCCGGGCCTTCAGCACATCCAGACGTTCTTCTCTTTGGCTGCCGCCAATGATTTCGCCAATGCCGGGCACCAAGCAGTCGGTGGCGGCCACCGTTTTCCCATCGTCGTTTAACCGCATATAAAAGGCCTTAATTTCCTTGGGATAATCCGTAACAAACACCGGGCGCTTAAAAATCTGCTCCGTCAGGTAGCGCTCATGCTCGGTTTGCAAATCGCAGCCCCAGGACACCGGGTACTCGAATGTAGCGTCGGCCTTTTGCAGCAGGTCAATGGCCTCGGTATAGGTCACCCGGCCAAAGTCCGAAGCCGCCACATGCTGCAGGCGCTCCAGCAGGCCCTTGTCGATAAAGCTGTTAAAAAACGCCATTTCCTCGGGGGCGTTCTCCAGCACATAGTTAATCACATACTTCAGCATGGCCTCGGCCACTTCCATATCGTCCTGTAAGTCGGCAAAAGCCATTTCCGGCTCAATCATCCAAAACTCGGCGGCATGACGGGTGGTGTTGGAGTTTTCCGCCCGGAAGGTAGGCCCAAAGGTATACACATCCCGAAAAGCCATGGCAAAGGTCTCGGCCGAAAGCTGGCCGCTGACCGTCAGGTTGGTTTCCTTGCCAAAAAAGTCCTTGCTGTCGTCCACTTTGCCGTCCTCGGTTTTCGGCAAATCGTTCAAGTCCAGCGTAGTCACCCGGAACATTTCCCCGGCGCCCTCGCAGTCGCTGCCGGTAATCAACGGGGTATGGACATACACAAAGCCCTGCTCCTGGAAGAACTGGTGGATGGCATAGGCCGCCAGGCTACGCACCCGGAACACCGCCGAAAAGGTGTTGGTCCGGGGCCGCAAATAGGCTACGCTCCGCAAGTATTCAAAGGAATG
>CAKTER010000128.1 GCA_934552695.1 uncultured Eubacteriales bacterium | reverse complement strand
GCTTTATCCCCGGCCAATTTGTGAACCCCGCCAACCCTGCCGTCCACCGGGCCACCACCGGCCCTGAGATTTGGGAGGACACCGACGGCAAGGTAGACATTTTTGTAGCCGGGGTCGGCACCGGCGGCACCCTCACCGGCGTCGGCCAGTACTTAAAATCTCAAAATCCCCAAGTGAAGGTCGTAGCGGTGGAGCCCGCCTCCTCTCCCGTTTTAAGCCAAGGCACCGCCGGTTCCCACAAAATCCAGGGCATTGGCGCCGGGTTTGTCCCCGACACGCTGGATACCTCCGTATACGACGAGATTATCACCGTCGAAAACGACGACGCCTTTACTACCGGCCGGGCCATTGGCCAAGCCGAGGGTGTGCTGGTGGGCATTTCTTCCGGGGCGGCGGTGTGGGCCGCCATTCAGCTGGCCAAACGCCCCGAAAACGCCGGAAAAACCATTGTGGTGCTGCTGCCCGATACCGGCGACCGGTATCTATCTACCCCGCTGTTTGCCAACTAAGCCCGTATTTCCAACAGCCTTCGTCCCTCGTTCTCTCCCTGCACCCCTTGCCCGGCGGTCTTTTCCCGCCGGGCTTGTTATATCTGCCGTTTTTTGCCGCTCATTTTTTCAAAAGCACTGTACTTTTGGCCTGTAAAGCGATATAATGGCTCACAACAAAAAGAATCGAAAAACCGGGAAAGGAGCCCCTATGAAACTGCCACAGCTGGATTTGGACGAAGCTCTCCGCTATGCCGGAGTACCGGCCCCGGCCCCGGAGGCCTTGCGGGCCGACATGGCCCATTGGGCCCGGGAACTGGCCCAAACCATCCCGCCCCGGTATGTATACCGGGTATTGGCGTTGGAGCACCGGCCCGATGGCATATATCTTCCGGCCATCGACCTGCCCCTGCCGGGACAAACTGCCCAAAAAATGCTGGCGGATTGCGACGAGGCCGTGCTGCTGGCCTGTACCTTGGGGGCCCGGTTCGATGCCCTGCTGCGGCGGGAGCAGGCCCGGGATATGAGCCAGGCCCTGCTCCTGGACGGCTGTGGCGGCGCTTGGGTGGAGGCCGGGTGCAACGCCGCCGAGGAGGAGCTGCGGACTCGGTTCCCCCACCGGTACCTCACCGACCGGTTCAGCCCCGGCTACGGCGACCTGCCTCTGAGTATCCAGCCGGCCCTGTGCGACGCACTAAACGCCTACCGGCGGCTGGGGCTTTCGCTTTCCGAGACCTTTTTGCTGAATCCGGTCAAGTCTGTCACAGCCATTGTGGGGCTTTCCCACCGGCCCCAGCCCACCCGCATCCGGGGCTGCCGCTATTGCTCGCTCCAAAAAACCTGTACATTCCGAAAGGGAGGAACGTCCTGTGGCATCTGATTTATTCCGCAACCGCATTTTGTTTTTGGATGGGGCTACCGGCACCGTTTTACAGCAAAAAGGCCTGCCTCCCGGCGGCCAGCCGGAGCTTTTGAACCTGACGAACCCGGCCCTGCTACAGGATATTTACCGGTCCTATGCCGCCGCCGGCAGCAACATCATTTACGCCAACACCTTTGGGGCCAATGGGCTCAAGCTGGCTCACAGCGGTCACACCGTAACCGAGGTGGTAACCCGGGCGGTAGAGGTAGCCCGGGAAGCTGTCCATCCCTTGGGGGTTTTGGTGGCGCTGGATATGGGGCCGCTGGGGGAGCTGCTGGAGCCCATGGGCAGCCTGTCCTTTGAAGAAGCCTACAATCTGTTCCGGGAGGTAGCCCTGGCCGGGGCCCGGGCCGGAGCCGACCTGGTGGCCATCGAAACGATGACGGATTTGTACGAAGCCAAGGCCGCCCTGCTGGCCGTAAAGGAAAACACCGACCTGCCGGTGCTGGTCACCATGTCGGTAGAGGAAACCGGCCGGACCTTTACCGGCTGCACCATCCCTGCGCTGGCCCACACCCTGGAGGGGCTGGGGGCCGACGCCATTGGCCTCAACTGCTCCCTAGGCCCCGACCAGCTGGCGCCTTTGCTGGCGGAGCTGGTGCAAAACACCCGGCTGCCGGTGGTAGCCAAGCCCAATGCCGGGCTCCCCGACCCGGTCAGCGGCCACTATCACATGAGCCCCGAGGACTTTGTAAGCGCCCTGCTCCCCTGCTGGGAGGCCGGGGTCACCGTGTTCGGCGGCTGCTGCGGTACCACCCCCGACTACATCCGCCGGTTGACCCAAGCCCTAAAGGATAAGGAGCCCGCCCCCCGGCGCTACGACAATACCCCCTTTATCTGCACCCCCACCGCCCCTCTGCGGATTGACGGTGTGCGGGTCATTGGCGAGCGCATTAACCCCACGGGAAAAAAGCGGTTTCAGCAGGCCCTGCGGGAAAATGATTTGGACTACATTTTGGACGTTGCCCTGCAACAGGAGGACGCCGGGGCCGACATTTTGGACGTCAACGTGGGCTACCCCGGCATTGATGAGGTGGAAATGCTACCCCGGGTAGTAAAAAAGCTGCAAAGCGTGCTGTCCATCCCCCTTCAGCTGGATTCCAGCAATCCCGCCGCCTTGGAGGCCGGGCTCCGGGTTTATAACGGCAAGGCCGCCGTCAATTCCGTCAACGGGGACCCGGAGGTACAGGAGCGGGTACTTCCGCTGATAAAAAAATATGGGGCCGCTGTGGTGGGCCTGACGCTGGACAGCAACGGGCTGGCCCAAACTGCCGAAGACCGGCTTTCCATTGCCCGGCGCATTTTGGCTGCGGCCGAAAGCTATGGCATCCCCCGGGAGGATGTGTGGATTGACTGCCTGACCCTCACCGTTTCGGCCCAGCAGGAGCAGGCCCGGGAAACGCTAAAGGCCCTGCGGCTTATCCGGGAGGAGCTGGGGCTGCAAACGGTGCTGGGGGTTTCCAATATCTCCTTTGGCCTGCCCAACCG
This sequence comes from uncultured Eubacteriales bacterium, assembly GCA_934552695.1. Classification (GTDB taxonomy): domain Bacteria; phylum Bacillota; class Clostridia; order Lachnospirales; family Anaerotignaceae; genus CAKTER01. Next base: position 1,914 of record CAKTER010000128.1, on the reverse strand, counting down.
GATTCTGGTGACCCAAACCTTTTTGGCGCAAGCGCTGGAAGCCGGGCTGACCCTCCCCATTGTAAACCCCAACCAAAAAGAGATTATGGACGCCGTGGCCGCCCACCGGGTGCTTTCCGGGGAGGACGTGGAGTCCCGCCGCTACATTGCCCGGTTTGCGGGACAGCAAGCCCCCTCCGCCCCCACGGCTCCGGCTGCCGGGGCCCCCGGCCTAACGCTGGACGAGGCCATTGCCCGGGGCCTCCGGGCCGAGGCCGGAAAGCTGGCCCGTGCCGCCCTCCAAACCGAAACCGAGCTTTCGCTGGTGGAAAACCACCTCATCCCGGCGCTGGACGCCGTGGGGGCCGACTATGAGCAGGGCAAGGCCTTTTTGCCCCAGCTTCTCAGCGCCGCTCAGGCCGCCCAGTCGGTATTCGAGGTCATCCAGCAGTCGTTGGCCGAAACCGGCGGGGCCCCGGTAAAAAAAGGCAAGCTGATTGTGGCTACCGTGCAGGGGGACATCCACGACATCGGCAAAAACATCGTCAAAACGGTTTTGGAAAACTACGGCTACGACGTGCTGGATTTAGGCCGGGATGTGCCGCCCGCTACCGTGGCCCAGGCCGTCGTGGAGCAAAACATCCGGCTGGTAGGGCTTTCGGCCCTCATGACCACCACCCTGCCCGCCATGGAAAAAACCATTGCCCTGCTAAAAACCCTGCCCCAGCCGCCGGTGACCTTTGTGGGCGGGGCCGTAGTCACCCCGGAATACGCCCAGGACATGGGTGCCGATTACTATGCCAAGGACGCCCGGCAATCCGTAGAGATTGCCAGAAAGGTATTGGGTTAATATGGACTTACGCACAGAACTGAAAACCCGCCCCCTGCTGTTTGACGGGGCCATGGGTACCTGCTACGCCGCCCGTTATGGCGCCGACGGCCCCGCCTGTGAGGTGGCCAATGTGGCGGCCCCGCAACGGATTTTGGACATTCACCGGGACTATCTGGAGGCCGGTTGCCGGGCCATTAAAACCAACACCTTTACTCTCAGCGCCGCTCTGGCCCAGGGCCGCCGGGAGGAAGCCGAAGCCCAGCTAAAAGCCGCCTGTGCTTTGGCTAAACAGGCCGCTGCCCCTTATCCGGCTTTGGTTTTTGCCGATTTGGGGCCGGTACCCGACAACGCCGCCGCAACCCCCGGCGAAATCTTTGTAGAACAGGCCCGACTATTTTTGGAAGCAGGAGTCACCTGCTTTTTGGCCGAGACCCTGTCCAACGATACCGGCATTGCCGAGCTGGCGGCCTTTTTAAAGCAGGCCTGCCCGCAGTCCTTCCTGCTGGTCTCCTTTGCCCTCACCGCCGAGGGCATGACCCAGGAGGGGGAGGACGGGGCGGCCCTGCTGGCCCGTGCCGCCGCCTTGCCCGGAGTAGACGCCTTGGGCCTGAACTGCGTGTCCGGCCCGGCCCACCTGCTGCAAATCTATCGGGCGCAAAAGCCGCTGGGGAAGCCCTTTTCCCTCATGCCCAACGCCGGGTATCCCACGGTTTTGGGCCGCCATCTGGTGTTTCAGGGCAAGCCCGATTACTTTGCCGAAAAGCTGGCTCAGGCGGTTTCCCAAGGGGTCGCCATCGTCGGCGGCTGCTGCGGCACCACCCCCGCCCACATTGCCCAGCTGGCCCGCACCCTGTCCGGGGTTGTCCTGCCGCCTGCCTTGCCCGTCAGCACCGCCAAAGCCCCCGCACCGGCCGCTCCCGCCACCAATCGGTTGTGGGACAAGCTGGAGTCCGGGCAACGAGTGGTGGCGATTGAGCTGGATCCCCCCGCCGATGACCGCATTGCCCCCTATGTGGAAAACGTCCGCCGCCTGCAAGCCGCCGGGGCCGACGTAATCACCATTGCCGATTGCCCCGTGGGCCGTCCCCGGGCCGACAGTAGCC
>CAKTER010000127.1 GCA_934552695.1 uncultured Eubacteriales bacterium | reverse complement strand
GTGTTTGTGCTCAACGGCATTACCGGGGCGCTGGTACGGCTTTTGGGGGGCAACAAGGGCCCGGCCGGGCCTACGGTGACCGAGGCGGAGCTGAAAACCATGGTGGATGTAAGCCGGGAGGAAGGCGTGCTGACCCGGGATAAGCAGCAAATGCTGAATAACGTGTTCGACTTTAGCACCACCAAGGCCAAGGACGTCATGACCCCCCGGACGGACATGGTGGCCCTGCCTTTGACGGCGACCTATGCCGAGATTATCGAAACCTTCCAAAAGGAGCGGTTTTCCCGTATCCCCATTTATAAAGAGGACATCGACGATATTGTGGGCGTACTGTATTTAAAGGATGTGGCCTTTGTGCCCGAGGCGGACTTTTCCATGGAGGACTGCCTGCGGGAGGTGCTGTTTACCTACGAATCCAAGTCCACCACGGCGCTGTTTAATCAAATGCGAACCACCATCCATCCCATTGCCATTGTACTGGACGAGTATGGCGGCACCAGCGGGTTGATTACCATGGAAGACCTGGTGGAAGAAATTGTGGGGGATATTGCCGACGAGTTCGACCAGGACGAGGAAGAAATCCACCGGGTACGGGACAACGAATATCTGGTGGCCGGAAGCCTGCGGCTGGATGATTTGAACGAGTATTTTGATAAAAAGCTGGAAAGCAAAGAAGTAGACACCCTTGGCGGGTATATCACCGAGCAGATGGGGCGCTTCCCCACGGCAGGCGAAATGTGGGAAACCGACGGCTTGCGGATGGTGGTGGAGGAAGTGGACAAAAACCGGGTGGAAAAGGTCCGGATTTTTACTTAAAACAGGAGGCAAACGACATGTTTGAAACAAATCGGGAGCGGCTGCTTCAGGCCATGCCCGCCGGAAGCTGGGCGGTATTTGAATGCGGGGCGCCCAAGGCAATTACCGGGGATACCAACTATTTGTTTTCGCCCAACCGGAACTTTTACTATTTGACGGGGCTGGACGAGCCGGAATGCAAGGTGTTGTTTGTGGCCGGGCAGGAACCGGTGCTTTATATCCGACGGCCCGACCCGGTCAAGGCCCGGTGGCTGGGGGAAAACCTGTCGAAGGGATCGGCCATGGTGCTTTCCGGGATGAAGGACGTCCGGTATTTGGACGAATTCCCGGAGCAGCTGGCCGGCTACGCCCTGTCCGAGGCGGAAAAGGATGCCTTGCTGACCCGGCTGCGGCTGGTGAAGGACGAATGGGAGATTTTGCGGATTCAGGAGGCTATCCGCATCACGGCCGAGGGAATTGCCGCCGTGGCTTCCCACCTAAAGCCCGGCATGATTGAGTACGAGGCCGAGGCCTATTTTGATTATGTGCTAAAAAAGAACGGGGTGCGGCTGCCGGCCTTTACCACCATTATGGCCGGTGGCCCGCATTCCTGCGTGCTGCACTACGAGGATAACGACTCTCGGCTGATGGCCGGGGACCTGCTGCTGATGGACTGCGGCGCTACCGCAGGCTACTATTCCGGGGATATTACCCGGACGTTCCCGGTAAGCGGAAAGTTTACCGACCGGCAGCGGGCGTTTTACGACATTGTGCTGGAGGGGAACGAACGGATTATCGATGCGGCGGAGCCCGGCGTGACCCTGCGGGAGCTGAACGAAAAGCTGCGGGCCTTTTATCGGGAGGCTTTGGGGGCCATGGGCATGGTACGCACCGATGAGGATTTGAACGAGTACTATTTCCACGGGGTTAGCCACTTTTTGGGCCTGAATACCCATGATGTAGGCGACCGGGAAGTGGTGCTGGAGCCGGGGATGGTGCTGACGGTAGAGCCGGGGCTGTACATTGCGAAAGAGGATATTGGTATCCGCATTGAGGACGATGTTTTGGTAACGGATTACGGCAGCGCTGTGCTGACGGACGCCTGCCCCAAAACGGCGGAGGAAGTGGAAGCCATGGTGGGCACGGCCTATGCGGGAAAGTGACCTGTTTGGGCCGGTAAAGGAGTATTTGGAGGGGCTGGGCTACGCTGTGGCCGGGGAAGTGCTGGGCTGCGACCTGACCGCCACCCGGGAGGACGAGCTGCTGGTGGCGGAGCTAAAGACCGGGTTTACCCTCAAGCTGGTGTATCAGGCCCTGGACCGGCAGCGGATTAGTCCGAACGTATTGATGGCAATCCCCCGGCCTAAAAGCCAGCGGGGCCATAGCTGGCAGGATATGCTGCGGCTGGTGCGGCGGCTGGACATGGGACTGCTGACGGTGGCGGTGGACAGCCCCTTAAAAACCGTAGAGGCCCATGCGTGGCCCTCGGGGAGCAAGGGAGGGCAGCTGGCCCGGCGGCGGCAGGCGTTGGAACGGGAGCTTTCCGGACGCAAGGTGGGGCAAAACGCCGGCGGGGTGACCCGGCAACGGCTGATGACGGCTTACCGGGAGGAGCTGCTCCATATGGCGGCGGCCATGGAGCGGTTTGCCACGCTGACCCCGGCCCAGTGCCGGGCGCTGGGGCTAAACGACAAGCGGATGGCCCGGGACGCCTACGGTTGGTTTCGGCGGCGGGAAAAGGGCGTGTACGAGCTGTCCGAGGCCGGATGGGAGGCCTTGGCCGACCCGGAGTTTGCCGCCGTAGTGGCGTTTTATCGAAAACAAGTGGCCGGTCTGCCGGATTGGGCCGAAACAAAGGAGGAACCGTAAGTGGAAAAACGGGGATTGGGATTGGTATTGATCGGCCTTTGCCTGATAGTGGCCATTATGCTGGCCGACAAGCTGGTGGCCCCCATCGGGGAGCCCATGAATTCGCTGCTGACCATTGGCGGCATTGTGCTGGAGCTGGCCGGCGGGTATTTGATTATGAAAAACAACCGGCGGCAGCAGGAGGAACGGAAGGCTTTGCATAGCCAAAAAGGCAAGGGCAAGAAAAAGCGCCGCTGAGCCCGGAATACCAAAAATATACGATGGAATGAAAAAACACCGAGGATTTTCTCCAAGGTGTTTTTTGTTTGATTTTATGGGATTTGACATCTGGGGGCAGGGGGCGAATTCTCTTTGGCGCAGAAAGCCTTGGGGCAAAAGAGATTCGTTTTTTGCGGCGGTTTTAGTGGGTTTCGTTCAGCGCCGCTTCCCATTCGGGCTGCCGAAAGCCTACCAGCACCTTGTCGGGCAGCACCAGCAGGGGCCGTTTTACCAGCATCCCGTCGGAGGCCAGCAGGGCCAGCTGCTCCTCCTCGCCAAGGGTGGGCAGCTTTTGGGAAAGGCCCAGGCTTTTGTAAACCAAGCCGCTGGTGTTAAAAAAGCGCTTTAAGGGCAGGCCGCTTTTTTGGTGCCACGCCCGCAGCTCGTCAAGGGTGGGGTTTTCGGTTTTTATGTCCCGCAGGGTGTAGGAAAGGCCTTGCTCGTCCAAAAACTTTTTGGCCTTTTGGCAGGTGGTGCATTTGGGGTAGCAAACAAATAGCATGGGGCGCCTCCTTTTCGGTTGGTTTTAATAAAGTGTGGGATAAAAAAGGCGCCGGGAGGCGCCAAATCGAGAGACCGCCGGGGCCCCCGGGGAAAGCCCCGGGAAGCGCCGCCGCCGGTTATTTTTTAAAGGAGCTTTTGAGGGAGACAATGCGGTTGAACACCGGATGATCGGGGGTGGAGTTTTTGGTATCCACACAGAAGTAGCCGTTCCGCATAAATTGGAACTTATCGCCGGGCTGGGCCTTTTTCACCTCGGGCTCCACCATGGCGGTAACCACCTCCAGCGAGTGGGGGTTCATCAGCATTTCCCCGTCTTTTTCGGGGTTGTCCAGCATCATGGCCTCGTACAGCCGGGTTTCTACGGGCACGGCGTAGTCGGCGCTGACCCAGTGCAGGGTGCCCTTGACCTTGCGGCCGTCAAACCCGCTGCCGCTCTTGGTCTCCGGGTCGTAGGTGCAGAAAATCTCGGTCACGTTGCCGTCGGCGTCCTTTTCAAACCCGGTGCAGGTCACAAAATAAGCGCCCTTTAACCGGACCTCGTTGCCTACGGCCAGCCGGAAGAACTTTTTCACCGGGACCTCCATAAAGTCGTCCTGCTCCACATACAAGGTACGGGAGAAGGGGACCTTCCGGGTGCCCATATCCGGGGTCTCGGGGTTGTTATCCACCTCCAGCAGCTCTACCTGGCCTTCGGGGTAGTTGGTAATGGTCAGCTTTAGGGGGCGCAGCACCGCCATCAGCAAGGGGGCCTTGGGCTTTAAGTCGTCCCGAATGCAATATTCCAGCAGAGAGCTGTCCACCACGCTGTTGGCCTTGCTTACGCCAATACGCTCACAAAAATCCCGAATGGCCTCGGGGGTGTAGCCCCGGCGGCGCAGGCCGCAAATGGTGGGCATCCGGGGGTCGTCCCAGCCATCCACCAGTCCGTTTTCCACCAGCGCCCGCAGCTTCCGCTTGCTCATTACCGTGTTGGTCAGGCCCAGCCGGGCAAACTCAATCTGCCGGGGCGGCATAATGGAGTTTGCGGCCAGCCCGGATTCCCGTACCACCCAGTCGTATAAGGGACGGTGATCCTCAAACTCCATGGTGCAAATGGAGTGGGTAATGCCCTCAATGGCGTCCTCCAAGGGGTGGGCAAAGTCGTACATGGGGTAAATGCACCAGGCGTTGCCGGTTTTGTGGTGGGGGGCATGGGCAATCCGATAAATCACGGGATCCCGCATATTGATGTTGGGGGAGGCCATGTCGATTTTGGCCCGCAGGGTATGGCTGCCGTCGGGGAATTCCCCGGCCCGCATCCGGCGGAACAAATCCAGATTTTCCTCCACGCTCCGGTTCCGGTAGGGGCTTTCCTTCCCGGGGGTGCTCAGGGTGCCCCGGTACTCCCGCATTTCCTCGGCGGACAGGTCGCATACAAAGGCCTTGCCC
>CAKTER010000126.1 GCA_934552695.1 uncultured Eubacteriales bacterium | reverse complement strand
ACTGCTCCACAAAGCGACTGAGCGTATCTGCGCCGATTTTCTCCGCCAGCTGCGCAAAATAGCAGTTGCAGGACTGAGCCAGTGCACTGGCCAAATCCACCTCGCCATGGGCCTTGCCATCAAAACAGTGCAGCAGCTTGTTGCCTTGGTTTAGCTCCCCGGTGCAGGTATAGGTAAAGCCGCTGTAGGCCGGGCCGCTGCGGAGGGCCGCCAAGGCCGTGACCAGCTTAAAGGTGGAGCCGGGGGGATAGAGGCCGCTGGTCGCCCGGTTTAACAGGGGGCTGCTTTCGTCCAGCCGCAGGGCGTCCCAGTTATCGGCTACGCCGGCTGGGTCGAAGGAGGGCCGGGAGACCATGCAAAGCACCCGGCCGGTGCTGGGCTCAATCATTACGGCGGCGCCGTTCCGGTTGCCGATAAGGTCATAGGCCAGCTGCTGGAGGCCGGCATCGACGGTAAGGGCTACGGAATTGCCGCTGGGCAGCTCGCCCCGGAACCCGGCGGCCAGGGTGGACAAAAACTTGTTGGGGGTGGATTCCAAAATGTAGTTGGCCCCGGCCTCCATCCCGGTTTTGCTAATGCCGATGTACCCGGTCACATGGGCGCAGGCGGCGCCATAGGGGTATTGCCGCTCCCCGTTTACGGTTTGGGCCAGCACGTTCCCGGCGTTATCCAAAATCTCGCCCCGCACCAGCAGCGGGTCGGAGCGGTTGAGCCGGGGGTTGTAGGAGTTGGCGATGATGGTAGGACGGTCCTTCCATTCCAGCTTGATGAGGTACCCGGCGGCTACCAAAAACAGGGCGGCCAGAATGAAAAAAATGCGGCGCATATTATTTTTCATGGTTGCGGCCCTCCTTGGGAGCGGAAGATTTGGGAGCAACGGCCTTTTTTGCCGGGGCCTTTGGGGCGGCTCCCGTTTTGGCCAAAGCCTTGGCGGCAGTCTTACGGGGCCGTTGGCCGGACTTCTTTGCCGGTTTTTTGTGGGAAAGCAGGTGGGCCTCCCGCTCGGCCTCCTCGGTTCCCGCTCGGTGATGGGCGCCTACCCATTGTAGCAGGCCGACCATCAGCAGGCTGACAAAAATGGAGGAGCCGCCATAGCTGACAAAGGGCAGGGTGACCCCGGTGAGGGGGATGAGCTTGAGGTTGCCGCCGACGATGAGGAAGGTTTGGAAGGCCAGCAGGCAAACCACTCCGGCGGCGATGAGGCTGTAAAACCGGCTTTCGGCCCGGAGGGCGATGTGCATACCCCGCAAAAACAGGGTGAGGAACACCGCCAGCAGGCCCAGAGCAAACAGGCCCCCCAGCTCCTCGCAAATGGCGGCAAAAATAAAGTCCTTTTCCACTACGGGAATGCTTTTGGGCATCCCCAGCCCCAGGCCGCTGCCAAAGAACCCGCCGGAGCAAATGGCGAATAGGGACTGGGCAATCTGGTAGCCGCCGCTGTCCACGTCGGCCCAGGGATCCCGCCAGGCGGCTACCCGCACCCGGACGTGGGCAAACAGCTGGTAGGCCAGCAGCGAGGCCCCGGCCCCGGCCCCCAGCCCCGCCAAAAACAGCAGGGTACGGCCGGTGGCAATGTAGAGCAGGGTTAGGTACATCATAAAAAACAGTAGCCCGGCCCCCAGGTCCTTTTGGCATACCAGCAGCAGTACCAGGGCGGCGGCAAACCCGCCGGAAACCAGAATACGGCGGCGGTCCCAGCCCTCTCGGAATTCGGAAGCCAGATAGAACAGGAACAAAAACTTGATGACTTCGGAAGGCTGGAATTGCAGCAGCCCCAAGGTTAGCCAGCTGACGCTGCCATAGGCCTCGTTGCCCAACAGCAGGGTGGCCAAAGCAAGCAGAAGGCTTAGCCCCAAGTACAGGTACTTCCAGTTTTGCAGCTGGGGGAACAGGTTTAAGGGCAGGGGCAAAATAAGGGCGGCGGCCATGCCCAAAGCCATCCACAGCAGCTGCTTTTGGGCCAGTGCCGGATTGAGCCGCAGCAGCATGATGAGGCTTAAGTCCAGCAAAAAGAACAGGCAGTTCCACAACAGCCCGTCGCTGTGCTGATATACATGATCGGTGACGAAAAAGCCGGCCAGCAAAAAGGCCAGCCCGGCGCCGCCCAGCACCAGCGCCGAGGGGGTGAATTGCAAAGTCCCCTCCTGATAGCTGAGGATGAGAATGCCGGTGTAGTGCGTGACCAGAATGATGACCCGCTGGGCAAACAGGGGCCGGGCGGCGCTGCCGCCGTTTTCGGGGCGGGCGTCTCGGATGGCCAGCAGGCTTTGCCATAAAAAGAACAAAATGTAGAACAAAAAGCCGTAGCGGCTCAGATAGATAAATAAGCGGGACATAACATCTCCCCTTTGCGTAATAAACGCCGTTGCCTTGGGTGGAAGCGGTTACTCGACGCCCCGGTAAAAGTGGCCCCGGGTGATGGTGGGCCCGGCGGCCTGAATCAGGGACTGAGCCAGCGGGCCGGGGCGGCCGTCGGCCAAAACCTGGGCCGTGGCCTGAAGCATTTGGGCGGTGCGCTCCCCGGTCTCCCGGGTAAATTGCAGGCGCAGGGCCCCCAGAGGGCTATCCAGGATTTCGTGTAAAAACTTCAGCAAAAACAAGGGCTTGCCGTTTAAGATGGTGCAGGTACAGGCCTCGCAGTCGGGCAGTAGGGGGAAGGCTTCGCCTTTGCGGTCCCGCAGGGTAAAGCGGTTGGTTTGCCCCTTGTCCCGGCAAAAGGCGTGGTGATCCTTGCCGCCGTCAAAGTTGCCAATGGGACATTGGTGGGTGACCATGAGGGGCAGGTGGCCGTAAACGAGCGCCTCGCAGGCGGAATTGGCAACGGTGCGTATCTCGTCCAGGGTCATTTCCGGGGACAGGCACAGGCGGCGAACCCCCTGCTTCTCCCAAAATTCCACCGATTCCCGGTTAAAAATGTTTAAGGGGAAGTCGGCCATCACCGGGCCCAAACCTTGACAATGGGCCAGCGCCCCGGCGGACCGGGCCAAAAACCCGTCCACCCCGGCCCTTTGGGCCTGCTCCATGCGGGCAGCGGCACTTGCGGCAGCGCTTTCCCGCCATACCCGGGGGGTGGCGCAAACAAGCTCTTTGCCTTGGGCATGGGCGGCGGCGACCCAGTCGCTCAGCCGGGCCAGCAGGGCGCCGGTAGGTTCTACGTAAATCGTTTGCAGGCCCCGGGCTTCGCAGGCGGCCTCGCACTGGGCCGGGGTGCTGACCAGCGCCGTCAGAGCCTTGTCCCGTACCCGGGGAGCGGGCTGTACCGGCGGGAGAGCCACCGCTACCGGGGGCCGCTTGCTTTTTTCCACAATGGTCTGGCTCAGGGCCTCGGCCGCCGAGCGCCGCAGGGCGTTGAGGGCCGATAGGGGCAAAAACAGGCCGGCAGGGTTATCCAGCTCCAGCCCGGCCAAGGCAAAGGGGGTGTCCCCCATCCGGGCCAGCTGGGCTTGGGCCACCTCCGCCGAAAGGGGGCGCTTTTGGGCCGGGGCGGCTACCTCGCCGGTGACATGGGCCAGATGGCCGTCCTCTGTCCACAGGGTGAGGGCGGCGGGCTTTTGCGGCCGCAACGAAAGCTTCCCCCACACCGGCTGCTTCCGGGCGGGCTTTTCCAAAAAGCGCCGCAGCTCGTCCATCAGCGTTTTGTCGTAGGTGCGGTACACCGGGTCGTTTTTCTCAATGTCCCCGCTGACCCGCAGGGCAATGGTCTCGCCGGGCCGGGAGGCCTGATTGACTCCGGCGCCGGGATGGGGCTCGGTTTGCGTCCAAATTTCCAGCCCGTCCCCGGGGGCCAGGGCTTCCCGGGTGCGGATGTTGGCCCGGCCGATTTTGGGAATGTAGCTGCTGACCTGACCGATACGCAGCCCCCAGGGCTTGGGCCGTTCCGGGGCCATCATATCCCGGCCGGAATGGGTGCGGAAATACCCCTCGGAAAACCCACCCCGGTTAAACAGCTGCAACAGCTCCTTCCAATCGGCCTCTTCCACCCGGTAGTCATCGGGAGCAGCGCAGGCCAAATCCAGATATTTGCGGTAAATCCGGGTGACCCCGGCCACATATTCGGGGCTTTTCATCCGGCCCTCAATTTTCAGGGAATCCACCCCGGCCTGTACCAGAGCCGGCAGCAGGGGCAGGGCCGCCATATCCTTGGGAGAAAGCAAATGCCCCTCGGCCAAATGCTCCGGCCCCCGGTACAGGTGGTAGGGGAGGCGGCAGGGCTGGGCGCACCGGCCCCGGTTCCCGCTGCGGCCGCCCAAAAAGCTACTCATGAGGCACTGGCCGGAATAGCACACGCACAGGGCCCCGTGGACGAACACCTCGATGCGGGCCTCCCCGGCGGCGGTAATGGCTTCGATTTCGGGCAGCGAAAGCTCCCGGGCCAAAATGGCGGTGGTAAACCCGTTTTGGGCCAAAGCGTGAACGTCCTCCCGGCTCATGGCGCTCATCTGGGTGCTGGCATGGAGAGGAAAGTCGGGGAAGTGCTGGCGAATGAGCTGGGCGGCGCCCAGGTCCTGTAAAATCAGGCCGTCGGCGCCCATTTCCCACAGCTGGCCCACAAAATCCAGCAGGGGCGTAAGCTCCGGCTGCTTGTAGAGGGTGTTGACGGTGACATAGACCTTAACCCCTCGCAAATGACAGTAGTCGCAGACCTGTTCCAGCTCGGCGGGGCTGAAATTATCGGCAAAGGCCCGGGCGCTGAATTGCCGCCCGCCCAAATACACGGCGTCGCAGCCGCCCTCTACGGCGGCCCGGACGGCGTCGAAGGACCCGGCGGGGGATAAGAGCTCGGGCTTTTTTTGGTCAGTCATCGCTTTCTTCCATCCTTTCCAGCTTTTCCCGCAGGGCGTCGTTTTCCCGCCGCAGGGCCAGGTTTTCGTCTTGCAATTCAGCGGTATCCACCGGCCGCTCCCGGGAT
>CAKTER010000125.1 GCA_934552695.1 uncultured Eubacteriales bacterium | reverse complement strand
CAGGGTTTGGATTGGGCTGTGCGGCACGGTGCTGGCCCTGACCTTAAAAAAGCAAAGCCCGGAGCTGGCGCTCTTGGTGGGGCTGGCCGCCGGGGCGCTGATTGTGTGGCGGCTGCTGGATACGCTGGGACAGGTGGTGACCACTTTTCGGGGTATGGCAGAGCAGGCCGGGGTCAGCTCGGCCTATGTGGCCGGGGTGCTGAAGGTCATCGGTATTTCGTACATGGCCGAGTTTGGGGCCCAGGTATGCGCCGACGCCGGGCAAAGCAGCTTGGCCTCCAAGGTGGAGCTGGCGGGTAAGGTGATGATTTTGGCGGTAGCGGCCCCGATTTTGCTGGAGCTGGTGCAGACCATAATGGGCCTGTTTTTGTAAACCAAAGAGGTGGGAGCATGGGATGGCTGCGGCGGAGCCTGCCGGTGTGGGCGATATTGTTGGTGCTGTGTGGGGCAACGCCGGTTTGGGCGGCGGAGGCCGCCGGGCCCGATACGCTTATTAACCGGCAGCTGGACGTGCTGGATTTGGATGCGCTGGAACGGCAGACCCGGCAGGCGCTGGACGAGCTGGGGGCGGAGGAAACGGCGGATTTTTCCTGGCGGGCGGCCCTGTCCGGCCTGCTTGCCGGGGAAGGCACCCTGAGCTGGGAGGGGCTGGCCGGGGTGCTGGGCCGGGCGCTGCTGGGCCAGGTACGGGATCAACTGCCGTTGCTGCGCAACCTCTTGCTCATCGTACTGCTTTCGGCGGTGCTCAAAAGCCTGAACGACGAGTTCCGGGCCAAGGCCGTAGGGGAGCTGGCCTTTACCGTGTGCTATGTGGTGCTGGTGCTGATGGTGATGGGGGCGTTTTCCAACGGGGCAGCGCTGGTGCGGGACGCTGTGGAGGAGCTGGCAGAGCTTTTAACGGGGATGCTGCCGGTGTTTGCCACTTTGGCGTTTTCGTCGGGGCGCTATACCTATCTGGCGCTGGCGGCCCCTCTCATCACCGGCGGGGCCAACCTGCTGGTGCTGGGCATCCGGCGGGTGCTGCTGCCGGCCCTGACCCTTTCGGCGGTGCTGACCCTGACCAACTTTTTAACGGAGCGGAAAGCCCTCAGCGAATTTGCCCGGCTGTCCCAACGGGCGATTACTTGGGGGCTGCGGGGCACGGCGGGGGCATTTTTGCTGGTGCTTTCCCTGCTGCGTATCGGCAGCCCGGGGTTAAGCCGGGTATGGGGAAAAACCGCCAAGGGGCTGGTGGGGGCAGTGCCTGTGGTGGGCCAGATGATGAGCGGAGCGGTAGAAACGGCGGCGGCTTTGGCAGGGACGGTGCAAAACGGGCTGGCGGCGGTAGGGGCGGTGGCCCTGCTGTTGGTCAGCCTGACCCCGCTGCTGCGGCTGCTGGCTATGCTGGTGCTGTACAAGGTGACGGCGGCGGTGGTGGAGCCGGTGGCCGAGGGACGGCTGGTAAAGGCCCTTTCGGCGGCAGGAGATTTTTCCCGGCTGCTGCTGGCGGCGCTGTTTACGGCAGATGTGATGTTTTTGTTTGCGGTGCTGAGTATGGCGGCCCAGGTGTAGCGGAGGTGGTATGATGGCGGCGTTGGCGGCATATAGTAAAACCGTCATAGGTATTTTTATTCTGACGGCCTTTGCCGAGCTGCTGCTGCCCGGGGAGAAGTGGCGGAAGTATGGACGGCTGGTGCTGGGGCTGATGCTGCTTTCTGCCTTTTTATCTCCCTTGCAGCGGCTGCTTGGGCTTTGGCCGGAGCTCCCGGCCTTTGCCCCATCCCTGGCGGAGGAAGCGGCAGAGCCCGATGAGGCGGCGCAGGAGACCATGGTGCTGGCCGTGTACGAGGCCCAGCTGGCCGAGGCCTTGGGGGCGGAGCTGGGGGTGGAAGCCGGTGGGGTAAGGGTGAGCGCCCGGGAGGATGGCAGCCTGGCCCGGGTGGAGGTGCAGGCGGGGCCTTCGCTAAAGACGGCAGCGGTGGAGCAAGCCCTGCGCCGGCTGGGGCTAAAGGCGGAAACGGTTTGTGTGACCGAAGAATGACCAAGGGAGGAAACGGCGGTGTGGAAACAGCTGCAAAAGCTTTTGGGGCGGGACTCGCCCCGGAAAAAATCGGATTTGCTTATTTTGCTGCTGGCAGGTGTACTGCTGCTCAGCTGCGGCAGTCTGTTTGCCGGGAAAAAGAAGGCGGAAACGCCCCCGGCCGAGGCGGCGGAAACGGCGGTGTTTTCCGCTCCCAGCCGGGAAGAGGCGCTGGAGGAGAGGCTGGCGGCCATTTTGACCCAAGTGGCGGGGGCCGGAACGGTGCAGGTGATGCTGACCCTCGAAAACGACGGGGTGCAGGAGGTGGCCCGGGATGAACGGACGGAGAACACCGTGACTACCGAGGGCGGCGAAGGCGGCGGTACCCGGGAAAGCCGGGAGAGCGTGGTGGAAAGCACGGTGGTGCTGTGGGAGGACGGCAGCGGCGGCAGCCGCCCATTGGTTTTGTCCAGCGGGACCGCCGAAGTCACCGGGGCGGTGGTGGTGGCCCAGGGGGGCGGGGATATTGTGGTGCGGGAAGCACTTTCCCGGGCGGTGCAGGCACTGCTGAACGTGCCTGCCCACAAGGTGGAGGTTTTAAAAATGAAAGAATAAGGAGGGGTTTTGTGATTACAGTGAAGCGGAATCAGGTGATTTTGACGGCGCTGGTGATGATGATTGCCGTGGCCGGGTACTTAAACTTTACCGGGGAGACGGCCGGAGAAGCGGGGACGGCCCAGGCTGACGAGAGCGATGGCTATGGAGCGCTGGAGCTTGTGGAGGGGGATTGGAGCACCCTGCCCGACGAGGGGGAGGAAGCCGCCATGGCGGAAACTGGCGATGAAACGGCGGTAGCGGTGCTGGACCCCATTACAGCCCAGGTCAGCAACGATGTGGACGACACCGGAGCGGCGATTTTTGTCAGCGCCACCACCGGCGGGGACAGCAGCGCTTACTTTGCCCAGGCCCGGCTGGAACGGGATCAGGCCCGCTCCCGGCAAAAGGACATTTTAACGGAGATGATTAACAGCGAAACTTTGGATAAGGAGCAAAAGGCCGATTGCGCCAATTCCATGCTGGAGCTGCAAAAGCGGATTGAAAAGGAAACGGCGGCGGAGGCGCTGCTGGAATCCAAGGGCTTTGCCGAAGCCTATGTACGGATTGACGACACCACCGTGGATGTGGTGGTGGATAAGGAAAGCCTGACCGAGCAGGATTTGGCCCAGATTATGGATGTGGTGACCCGGAAAACCGGCTGCGCCGAGTCGGCGGTACGGGTCAGTACCTTAAAGAAATAGAAGGAAAGAGCAGGAGACGAAAGGCCCGCCGGGGAGAAGCTTCCCGGACGGGCTTTTTTGGAGGGGGCCGGACGGGGACAAGGCCGGGAAAATGGGGCGTGGCCGGAGAGGGGCGCAGCGGAGGCTGGACAGTTTGGGGAAAACAGGCTGTATATACAGGGGAATGGGTGTATTTTTTTAAAGGAATCCATGAATATTCATTGCATGAGGGGAAAAGTATGGTATAATGGATGGCACAGGAACAGCCGCTTTTTTGGCTGGCAACCCAACAAAGGAGGATACCAATCATGGCAGATTCTAAAGAATATAATCCCAACGGACAGGTACAGATTTCCGCCGAGGTGGTGGAGATTATTGCCGCCACGGCGGCGGCGGAAGTGGCGGGCGTGGTCTCCCAGGAGGCGACGGCTCAAAGCTGGACGGAAATTTTCGGCAAGCGCAGCCAGTCTAAGGGCGTGAAGCTGACGGTGGATGGCGACCGGGTCACCATCGACCTGGCGGTAACGGTGCTGTTTGGCACCAAGCTGATGGAGGCGGCTACCGCTATCCAGCGGAAGGTGAAAAACGCCGTGGAAACCATGACCTACTACCAAGTGGACGCCGTAAACGTAACGGTGGAAGGCATTGTGGTCAAAAAAGAGGAAAAGAAAAAAGACGAAAAGAAGGAGCAGGAATGAGCTGCTGCTTTGAGGGAGCCCGGGAAGGAGTACACCTGTGAGCCGGAGAAAAGCAAGAAAAAATGCGTTTATCCTGTTGTTTGAACTGGATTTTTTGGGGTGGGAGCAGCCGGAAAAGGCAGCGGAGCTGTTTTTTGACCAGCTGGAAACGCTGGATTCCCCCGAGCAGGCCGATGAGGCGGAGCAGGCCTTTGTCCGCAGCGCCGTCACCGGGGTGGCCGAGCATTTGGAAGAAATTGATCAGGCACTGAACCGGGTGGCCCGGGGCTGGAGCATCGACCGGATGAGCAAGGTGGATTTGGCAATTTTGCGGCTGGCCTTGTACGAAATGCGGTATGCCGAGGATGTGCCGCCGGGGGTGGCCATCAACGAAGCGGTGGATTTGGCCAAGGCCTACAGCTCCGACGAGGCCCCGGCCTTTGTGAACGGGGTCTTGGGGCGGCTGGCGGCCGAGCTGCATGATTGAGCGCCGCATTTTAACGGTCTCCCAGCTGAACCGCTATGTGCAAAACGTATTTGCATCCGATTTCCTGCTTTCGGGCCTGTGGCTGCGGGGGGAGCTTTCCAACTGCCGGCGGCAGACCGGAGGCCACCTGTATTTTACGTTAAAGGACGAGGACAGCGCCGTTGCCGGTATTATGTTTCAAACCGATGTGCAGGCGCTGCCTTTTTTGCCGGAAAACGGGCTGGATGTGGTGGTGTGGGCCACCGTGACGGTGTACGAGCCTGCGGGCCGCTACCAGATTGTGGCCCAGCTGATGGAGCCGGTGGGCCAGGGGGCCCGGACGCTGGCCTTTGAACAGCTGAAGGCCCGGCTGAAGGACGAGGGCCTGTTTGACGAGGACTTTAAGCGGCCGTTGCCGGCATCGCCCCGCCGGGTGCTGCTGGTTACCTCGCCCACCGGGGCGCCGGTACGGGATATGATTCAGATTGCCGGCCGGCGGGACCCGGGGGTGCTTCTTACCGTTGTGCCTACGCTGGTGCA
>CAKTER010000124.1 GCA_934552695.1 uncultured Eubacteriales bacterium | reverse complement strand
AGCACGGCCGGACGGGTGACGCCCTCCATATGCAAAATGCCCACGGTGGTGCGGCTGCGGGCGCCGATTTTGGGCCGGACTACCTTTAGGGCCGTATCCCGCAAGCGGCGGCGGATGAGGACGATGTTGGTGCTGACGGATTCGCAAAAGGCGTCCTTGGGGCCCTCCACCCCCATTTCGTTTTCGGCCGCAGGCACGCCCCGGGTGGGCCAGCCCTTGGTGGAGGCCACCAGCCCATAGGCATTCCCCTCCATCAGGAGCAGGGTATCGCCCACCAAAATGGAGTCTACGGCTTCGGCCAAGGTCTGTACTTCGGCCATTTCGCCTACGGCCAAATCCAGCCGGTTTACCTGCCGCAGATTGCCGGAGCGGATGCGGGCCCGGTTCATCAGGTTGGTCAAAATCCCGCTTTCGATGACATCGGCTTGCGAGAGATTGTCGATGCATACCAGCAGCATGGGGAACTGGTCGTGGTCGCCTACGGCAAAGGAACGGAAGATTACGTCATCGCTGCCGGAAAACAGCTCTCGCAGGGCGGCTTCGTTTTGGGCCAGTGACGGAGAGAAAGCTTGTTCCATGGGGGTCACCTCGGCGGTAGGGTTTGCCAAAGCCCGGGAATTTATACCGGGGTGAGGGAGAAACGCCCATAAAAAAAGCCCCGGACGGGTTGTCCGGGGGGGCCGCCAGCAGGCGGAATCAATCGTCTTGCCGGGGATGTTTCCGGTGAGGGCAGTTTTGAGCCGCACAATGAGCGCAGCCGCCGGGATGGGCCCGGAAGTGCCGGAGGTGGCGATAGGCGATGAGACAAACGACTGTAGCCAGAGCCAGCAGCAGGACAATAGCCAAAGGACTCATGGAAAACACCTCGCTATCGAATAGATAAGACAGGCGAACAGGTAAGCGACGGCGGTTTGGTAGAGAACTGCCGCCAACGCTGGCTTCCAGTCCCCCAGCTCCCGCCGGGTGGCTGCCAAAGCCGCCGTACAGGGGGTGTAGAGGACGGAAAAGACCAAAAACGAAAGGGCCGCTGCCGGAGAGAGGCAGGCGGTCAGAGCCGGGCCCGGTAGCAAAACCGCCAAAGTGGCAGGGATGGATTCCTTGGCCAGCAGCCCGGTGAGGAGGGCCGCCGCAAAGGGCCAGAAACCAAAGCCCAGGGGGGCAAAGAGGGGGGCCAGGCGGGAGCCGAGAGCTGCCAACAGGCTTTGGCTGCTTTGGGACGTGTAGCGCCCGGCGGGGGTTAGGCTTTGCAGCAGGCACACCAGCAGGGTGGCCAGCAAAATGACGGAAAACGCTTTGCGGAGGAAGTCACGGGTTCGCTCCCAGGTGTGCCGCAGCAGGTCGGATGGCCGGGGCAGACGGTAGGGCGGCAGCTCCAGCACAAAAGGCGGCGGCGGGCCGGGCCACAGGCGGGAGAGCAGGGCGGCGGAGCCCAAGGCCGTGACTAGCCCCAGACAGTAGACCCCGGCCAGCACCCAGCCGCCCTGCCGGGGGAAAAACTGCGCGGCGATGAGGGCATAGAGGGGGAGCTTGGCCCCGCAGGACAAAAAGGGAGCCACAACGATGACCAGCGCCCGTTCCCGGCGACTGCTCAGGGTGCGGGTAGCCAAAATCGCAGGCACGCTACACCCGTAGCCCAGCAGCAGGGGCACCACCGCCCGGCCCGAAAGCCCAAAGCGCCGCAAAGGGCGGTCGCAGAGGAATGCAATGCGGGCCAGATAGCCGGAGTCCTCCAGCAGGGCCAGACAAAAAAACAGGGTGAGCAGAATGGGTAAAAACGAAAGCACAGTACCCACCCCGGCCCACAGCCCGTCCCACAGCAGCCGGGAAAGCAGGGGGGACAGGGGGATTTGGGGGGCCAGCCACTTTGGCAGGGCCCCAAGCCCCTGGGCCAGCCCCGTCCGCAGGGGGCCGCCTATCCCTCGGAACGTGAGGAAGAACACGCCCCCCAGCAGGGCAAAAAATAGGGGGAGCCCCCACACCCGATGGGTAAACAGGGCGTCCAGCCGCCGGGTGCGCCGGGCCGCCGCCGGGGTGGCGGGGCCCCAAACACAGCGGGCCAGCAGCTTTTCCACATAGGCATAGCGGGCAGCGGCAATTTGTACCGAGGGAGTGGGCGGG
Organism: uncultured Eubacteriales bacterium; assembly: GCA_934552695.1. GTDB lineage: Bacteria > Bacillota > Clostridia > Lachnospirales > Anaerotignaceae > CAKTER01. The sequence goes on along the minus strand of CAKTER010000124.1, from coordinate 2,872 downwards.
GCCAAGGCCGTCAGTTCCTCCCGTACCGGTTGAGGCAGAGCCAGCCGCCGGGTTACAAAGGGGTCGCCGGTCAAAAGCCCCACGGCCGCAAAGGCGGGAGGCAGGCCGGTACGCTCCAAGGCCGGGGCGGCCAGCTGGCTCACCTGGGTCAGGGTCTCGGCCAGGGGGCCGGAGAAGCAGCGGGGGCCTTCCGGCGGGGACGGAAACGGTTCGGCCTGCAAAGCGGCGGTTAGGGCGTCCATCCCCTCCCCGGTGCGGGCCGAAACCGGGAACACCGGCACCCCCAAAGCGGCGGAAAGCCGGGCGATGCCAATGGTTTGGCCCTCCAGGGCATCCATCTGGTTCAGAACGAAAAGCAGGGGCTTTCCCAGCTCCAGCAGCTGCAAGGTGAAGTACAGACTGCGGGGCAGGCTGGTGGCGTCCACCACGTTGAGGATGAGACCCACCTCCGGCCGGAGCAAAAAGTCCCGGGCCACCACCTCCTCGGCGGAATGGGGGGACAGGGCATATATGCCGGGCAGGTCTACCAGCACGGCGCCGGGCCGGGCCAGCAGGCTCCCCGCCTTTTTTTCTACCGTGACCCCGGGAAAATTGCCAATGTGCTGGCGGCTGCCTGTCAGCCGGTTAAACAGGGTGCTTTTGCCGCAGTTGGGATTCCCCGCCAAAGCGATGATTAGCCCGGGCGGGGAGGCCGGCGGTTGGGTGAGGGGCGGCATACCATACCTCCTAAAATGGAAATAATTACCATTTTAGTATACCGGTGGGGCAGGGGCCTGTCAACGGCCCTCTTTTGCCGAAGAAGGGGAGGTACGGGGGCCAAAGAGCGCCGCCAGCCGGTAGGCCAGAAAATGCAGCACGGCGGCTCCCCCGCAAGACAGGGCCAGAGAGGCCAATACCCACAGGGGCCAGGGCAGGGGATGGAGGGCCAAAATGGCTTGGTCGGCCACATAGGAGAGGAGATAGATTTCCAGCGAACGGGCCGAAAGCCAGCCGAACACGGCAGCCAAAGGCCGGGGGAAATGCGCAACATCATACAGACACACAAAGAGGCCCAAGGCCAAGGCGGCTACGGTCAGGGTTTGGAAGCCGTTCATCATGTACCAGGCATAGGCCCCGTCCCGGCGGGAAAAGCCGTAGCACAGCAGCACCGGCAGAGCGGCGGCCAAAACGGTGAACCACCACCGGCGGCTCCGGGGCGGCTGGGGACGTTCCGTGGCTACCCAGGCTCCCCAGTAGTAGTAGGCCAGGGGATAGCCCACCATCCAGTAATCGGGGATAACGCTGAGGGTACGCCCGGCCACCGTAAAGCTTTGCACCGTGGCGGGGCCAAAGCTTAGCACGGTGAGGATGCCCAGCAGCAGTTTCCGCCGGGGCCGGTTCAGCTGCTCCCACAGGAGGTTTAAAAAGGGGATGAACAAAAACAGCCCCATATACATTTTTACATACCAGGCGTAGCCGTTGGCGGTAAAGTCCAAAACTTGCAAAATCCCGGTAGCGAGGGTCACCTCCTGCCCCGCCACCCGCCGGGCCATAAGCGCCAGCACCGAAGCCCCTACGTAGGAAAACGCAATGGGCAGCAGGCGGCGAAAGTAGCCCCGGGTCAGTTGCTTGCGGCAGTTTAGGTAGCCGGTAAGGAGCATAAACAGGGGGACGCAGGCCAGGGCAGTGAACCGGGCCGCAAGCGTTACGTCCCAAACCAGAGAAAACAGATTTTGGTTGAGGGCGCCGGTATAGGTGATGGCGTGGGTGGTCAGCACCAAAACAATGGCCAGCACCCGGAGGATGTCCGGCCCGGGCTGGTGGCGGGGCGCCTGGCGGTGGGAATTCGGGTTGGATTCCATAAAAAAGCCTCCTGTGGGGAAGTAGGGGGAAAGCCGGGAACATGCAGGGCATTGCGGGAAACGGAAAAAAAGCCCGTCTGTACCACAGACGGGCCGAAGCCGGGAGTTCCGGCGCAAAGCTTAGCCGTGGCAGGTGTTAATGGCTACGCTGCCGCCCCGGACCACTTCGATCTTGGGGTATTTCTTCATCACCGAAAGCAGCTCGTTGTTGCGCTTTTCGGAGTTTACCGCCTGCAAAATCAACTCGGACTCGCTGCAATCCACCACGCTGCCGTTAAAAACCCGGGCCAGGTGGAAAATCTCGTCCATGTCCTTGGGGGTGTATTCCTTCACCTCGTCCAGCGAGAGGTAGACCGTGGAGCAGGACACCTGCTGGCTGTACCAGTCCAGCTGCGACTGCCAGCTCTCGATCTGGTACTGGACGTCGCTGAGGGAAGATTCGATCTCCAGTAGATCGGCGAGGTTTTCGGCGCTGGCCTGAAGCTCCTGCAAACGTGTGCGCTGGGCCGTCAGGTTGGAGAGCCGGGCCTCGATGTCCATATATTGGGTGGTGACGTCCTGCACCTGCTCGCTCTTGTCCACGAGGTTGCCCGCCTGCGCGGCGGCTTCGAGGAAGCTCGCGTAGTTGTCCTGCGGGACGCGGATGGTGAGGGAGAGGGTGCGGCTCGAGCCGGTGTAAGAGGATTCATTGCTGGATTCCAGATAGCCCTCGGCGGCGCTCACAGCGTCGGTGAGGGCGGTGCGGGCGGCGTCAAAGTCCTTGCTCTCGATGGTGAGGTTGGCCGTGTAGATGAGCTTTGTGCTCGTCTGCGCGGCCTCGGCGCTGAGGGTGCCGGTGCCGCCTGCATCGCGGGTGCTCATGGCATCGGCGCTTCCACCGGCCTGGACGGCCATCTTGGGTGCGGCAAGGGCGCTGTTCACGTCGTCCATCGAGTAGGCGGCGGCGTAGGAGGCCGTCTCAGGGGCAGAGCTGAGGGCCGCGCCGCCCGCAGGCAGCAGGCTGAGGGGGGAGTAGACTGCCGCATACAGAC
>CAKTER010000123.1 GCA_934552695.1 uncultured Eubacteriales bacterium | reverse complement strand
GGGAGAGCCACCCGGCGCCGTTAACGCCCTAAGCCGGGTAGGCGAACCCACTCCTGAGCGGGCCATATCCGGGCGCTGCCCTTGACCCAATTCCCGCCCAGCCAACGCACGCATTGCCGACCGAAGGAGCTTCTTTGCGGCGTACGTTAACGCCCTTAGCAGCAAAGATCTCCTGAGGGAGGCCCGGCACGCACATCTCCTTTGCGCCCTTGCCCTTCCGCCCTTGCCCTTCCCCAAAACAAAGGTCGAAACATTTCCCCTTTCCTCCTCCCGGCTTTGACAAAAAACGCAATCCTTTCCTTTTATAATCAATACCAGAAGCCGTCCCGGGGAGGCAAGCCATGACCGTATATCTGGACGTGTACTTTCTCGTTAACCTTTGTATGGATGTCTCCCTGCTGGCCTGTACCGGCGCTTTGCTGCGCCGCCCGCCGCCCCTGCGCCGACTACTGGCGGGAAGCTTTTTGGGAGCGGGGCTGGCCTGCCTGCTGCTGCCCCTGCCCGCCCCGGCGGCTTTGGCGGCGGCTTTCCCGGCCTTGGCGGCCATGCTGTGGCTGACCTTTCGGCCCCTGCCCCGGCGGGACTGGCCCCGCTTTTTGTTTTTTGCCCTGTTGGCCGCCTTTTCATTGGGTGGGCTGGTGCAGGCCCTGCTGCGGTCCCGTCCGGCGGCTCTGCCGTTTTTGCTGGCGGCAGCGGGCGGCCTGCCCCTGGTATTCCGCTTGGGCCAAGGGCTTTTGGCCCGCTGCCTGACCGCCCCGGAATCCTACTGCCGGGTGGAGATTCGACTGGGGGCGGCTATCGTGGCCGTTACCCTGCTGTTGGACACCGGCAACGCCCTGCGGGAACCGGGAACGGGCCGCCCCGTGGCCGTGGTGGCGTTTCCCGCCGTAGCGGCCCTCTTTCCCCTGCCGGTGCGGGAGCTGTTTTTGCTGGGGCAGTTTGCCCCCTCAGCCGCCTTGGCGGCGGCCCTCTCCGGCCATCCCTTGCAGCAGCGGCTGCGGTTTCTCCCCTACCGCAGCGTCGGCCAAGCGGCCGGGCTGCTTCCCGCCTTTTCCCCCGACGCCCTGTACCTGCTCCGGCCCGACGGCAGCAAAACGCCCCTGTCCGGCTGGCTTATCGCCGTAGCCGGGCACCCGCTTTCCGATACCTGCGACGGGCTCATCGACCCGCAAAGCTTAAAGGAGGCTTTGGTATGAATCGCATTTCCCCTCTGTTCCCGGCGGCCGCTCCCTCTCCGGAGCCCCCCTCTTTTTCCCACCGGCTGGCGGCGATGACCGCCCGGCTGCGCTCCGGCCTTGCGGCCCGGCTCCCGGCCTTGCGGCGCTTCCGACAGCGGCTGCTCCTCTTGCAGGGCTGGGTCCGGTTCTGGCTGGGCTACCGGCTGCGGGGGCTGGGCAAAGGCCTTCCCGGCGTTCACTACATAGGCGGAAGCGACACGTTCCCGCCGCCCCTTTCCGGCCCGGAGGAAGCCGCTCTTTTGGCTGGGCTGGGAGGGGAAAAAGACTGGGAGGTGAAAACGGTACTCATCGAGCACAACCTGCGTTTGGTGGTCTATATTGCCCGGCGGTTTGAAAACACCGGCATCAATATGGAAGACCTCATCTCCATCGGCGCCATCGGCCTCATCAAAGCCATCAACACCTTCGACCCGCAAAAAAAAATTAAGCTGGCCACCTATGCCTCCCGGTGCATCGAAAACGAGATTTTAATGCATTTGCGGCGCACCAGCAAAACCCGGTCGGAGGTTTCCATCGACGAGCCCCTGAACGTGGACTGGGAAGGCAACGAGCTGCTGCTTTCCGACATCCTGGGCACCGACAGCGACATTGTATCCCGGGAGCTGGAGGACGAGGTAAACCGGGAGCTGTTGTACAAGGCGCTGGAAAAGCTAGACGGCCGGGAAAAGCAGATTGTGGAGCTGCGGTTTGGCATTGGCCGTCCCGGCGGCGCCGAAAAAACGCAGAAGGAAGTGGCCGAGCTGCTGGGGATTTCCCAATCCTACATCTCCCGGCTGGAAAAAAAGATTATCCTGCGGCTCCGGAAAGAGATTAGCCGTATGGTTTAGGAGGGGTTTTATGAACAAAGTGGAAATTTGTGGGGTCAACACCGCCCAGCTTCCCATTTTGACGGCAGAGGAAAGCCGCCGCCTGCTGGAGCAGGCCCATGCCGGGAACGAAAGCGCCCGGCAGGCGTTTATTTACGGGAACCTGCGGCTGGTGCTCAGCGTCATCCAACGGTTTGCCAACCGGGGGGAGTCCCCCGACGACCTGTTCCAGGTGGGCTGTATCGGCCTCATCAAAGCCATCGACAATTTCGACCTGTCCTTGGGCGTCAAATTTTCTACCTATGCCGTCCCCATGAACCGGACCGGGTGAAACAACGGTTTTCCGGCGTGTTCCCCCTCCCCAGCGGCCTTCTCCGGCTTGACGGGCTCCCCCGGCCCGTGCTATCATCCCAAGGAGAAGGTCTTTTTTAGCGAAAGGAGGATATTATGCCGGATTTGATTATTTTGGGTGGAGGGGCCGCCGGGCTTACGGCCGCTTTATATGCCTGCCGGGCCGGGCTTCACCCGCTGGTTTTAGAAAAAACGGCCTATGGCGGGCAAATGGCCCTGACCAACGACATCGAAAACTATCCCGGGATTGCCCACACCTCCGGGTGGGAGCTTTCCGAAAACATGTACCAGCAGGCCCTTGCCCTGGGGGCCGATGTGCGCTTTGAAACGGCAACCGCTTTGGAGCTGACCGGGCCCCACAAACGCATTGTGACCGCCGGCGGCGCCTACGAGGCCCCGGCCGTGATTTTGGCTTTGGGGGCCTCCCGCCGGAAGCTCTCCGTCCCCGGGGAGGAAAGCCACGCCGGGCGGGGGGTTTCCTACTGCGCCACCTGCGACGGGGCTTTTTACCGGGGCCGGGACGTAGCCGTGGTGGGCGGCGGCAATACCGCTTTGGAGGAGGCCCTGTTTTTGGCGGCGCTGTGCCAAACTGTGTACCTCATCCACCGCCGGGACAGCTACCGGGCCGAGCCGTATCTGGTCAAGTCCCTGGCCGCCCATCCCAACATCATCCCCGTGCTAAACACGGTGGTCACCGCCATCGAGGGCGAGCCCGCCGTAACCTGCCTGCGGCTCTCCACCAACGGAGAACCCGGGGAGCTGGCCGTGTCCGGCGTGTTTGCCGCCGTAGGCACCGTGCCCGAAACCGGGCTTTTGGCCGGGCAGCTTGCCTTGGACGACGCCGGATACATCCCCGCCGGAGAGGACGGAGTCACCGCCCTGCCCGGGGTGTTTGTGGCAGGGGACTGCCGCACCAAGCCCCTGCGACAAATCGTCACTGCCGCCGCCGATGGCGCCAACGCCGCCGTATCGGCCATCCACTTTTTGCAAAATTCCTGAAAGAAGGGCCGCCTATGTATTCCGATCATCACGTCCACACCGCCTTTTCCAGCGACAGCAAGGCCCCCATGGAGCAAATGGTGCGGCAGGCGGTGGCGCTGGGCCTGCGGGAAATTGTATTTACCGACCATGTGGACTTTGACTACGGTGGGGAGGAGCCCACGCCTCCGGGAATGTTTTTGGTGGATTACCCCGCTTACCGGGCAGAGGTATTGCGCCTGCGGGAGGCATACGGCTCCCGCATCCGGATCAACCTGGGAGTAGAGCTGGGCCTCCAGGGCCACCTGAAGGAGCGCATCGCCCGGCTGGTGCAGGAAAACGAATACGACTTTATTATTGGCAGCACCCATTGTATTCAACGTGTTGATTTGTACTACCCTACCTTTTACCGGGGCAAACCTAAGGCGGAGGCTTACGCCGCCTATTTCGAGGACCTGCTAAACAACGTAAAAACCTTCGACGAGTTTTGTGTGTACGGTCATATGGACTATGTGGACCGCTACGCCCCCTATGCCGATAAATCCCTGGAGTATCGGGACTACGCCGACCTTATCGACGAGATTCTCCGGGTTTTGGTGCCAAAGGGCAAGGGTCTGGAGATCAACACCTCCGGGTACAAATACGGGCTTAACCGGGCCCACCCCCAGCTGGCCATTTTGCGGCGCTTCCGGGAGCTGGGGGGCGAGATCGTCACCCTGGGCAGCGACGCCCACGACTCCGGCCGGATTACCGACCACTTTGCCGACGCCCTGGCCCTGCTTTCTGCCGCCGGGTTCCGCTATACCGCTGTGTTTCACAACCAAAAGCCGGAATTCATTTCGTTGGAAAGGTTTAAGAAATAAACCGCCCCTTTTTTCTTCCTTTATGATAGAATAAAAGATATGATAGAGTAAGAGAGTAACAAGGGACGTTCCCCTTGGGATTTGCGAAAGGAGACCGCCATGAAAAACCACCATCGGATTTTAACCGGGCTTTTGGCTGCGGCCCTGGCCCTCACCGCCGCCGGCTGTTCCTCCGGCACCTCTGCCGAGGAGCAATTCCGGCAGATTAACGAGGTGAACAACCAGCTAACCGACAGCGATAACTCCGTGACCACCCGCACCACCATTTCCGCCGGCGGGGAAAGCTACGACACCACCACCGACATCCGCATCAAGGTCACCGGCATCAACACCGAAAGCATGGTAATGGCCATGGACTACACCATCGGCATGGGTGACGAAAGCTACGAAATGGCCAGCTACTACACCGACGGGTATATGTACACCAGCACCCTGGGGATGCTGTACCGGATGCCCATGGATTTGGAATCCGCTATGGAGCAGCTGCAAGGCAACACCAACCTGCTGGAAGAAACCATGGATGCCTACCAAAACATCACCCTAAAAAAAGACGGCGGCAACCGGGTGTTTACCTACGAGGCCAACCCCCAAAAGCTGAACGATTTGGTGAACGAAACCATCCAGTCCACCGCCGCCAGCACCGGGCTTTCGACAGATGACATCCAAATGACCATTACCGAAATGACCGGCACGGTCACGGCGGATAAAAACGATTTGATTTTGAGCCAAACCGCCCACATGGTCTACACCATGACCCT
>CAKTER010000122.1 GCA_934552695.1 uncultured Eubacteriales bacterium | reverse complement strand
CCCTTGCCCCTGACCTTGGCCCGGATTCTGCCCTTGATTTCCGCTGTTGCCGGTCTGGGATGGATTTTGCGCCGTGGCCGAGCCAGACAGGGACTGCCCCGCTTGGGCCAGCGACCGGTTGGCGCTGCTCACCGCTCCGCTGACGGCCTGCTGAGCGGAAGCGCTTTGCGCCAGCTGCCCCGCCAATTTTTGCGCCGCTGCGGCTGCTGCCGCTTCGTCCCCGCTTTGCAGCGCCTCGGCCAGTGCCTCGGCCGCTTCGCTTGCGGCCGCATTGTCCGCTTCTGCCAACGCTTCTTGCAGAGCTTGCAGGGCCTCAGCCTGTTCTTCGGGGGAAAGGGCCGCCAAGGCCGCCAACGCCTCGGTCAAAGCCGATTGGTCGCCGCTTTCCATAGCCGCCGCCAAGGCCGCCAAAGCCGGCGTTTGGGCCAGCGTGTCCGCCAGCTTCGCAAGGGGCTTTTCCGCCTCCTTTTCCAGCTTTTTCAGGTTTTGCTGGGCCTCCCGCAGGGCTTGCAGGGCCTCGGCCTCCGAAGTAGTCCGCTTTAAATCCTTCAACAATTCCTTTAATTCCGCCGTTAAGGCCGCTTTTTCCGCCTCCGGCAGGTCCTCCCGCTTTTCCAGGGCTTCCAGCGTTTCCCGGGCGGTCTCCTCCACCGCCGCAATGGGCTCCCGGGCCGCCTGCACCGGCGAAGGCACCGCCGCAGCAAGAAAAACGGCCACCAGCAGGCCCGCTGTTACGCCCCACCGCCGCTGCTCGAACCGGAACCGGTACAACGCCGCCAAATCGGTTTTCCGGGCGGTCTCCTCCGCATCGGCCACCGCCAGCGCCGCCACCGGGTCGGCGGGGTGGTCTCCCAGTTCCAGCGCCGTAACAAAGCGCTCGGAAAAGCCTAGGGCGTCCCCGGCCCGGGCCGCTGCCCGTAAATCGGGCCGCCGCCAAAGGGCCCACACCAGCGCCGCCACTGCCGCAGCGGCCACAAGCCCGCCGGCCACAAGCCCGGCTGCCGGGAAATACCGCCACTTAGCCGCCAAAAGCACCGCCGCTGCTGCTGCCAACCCAAAGGGCAGGCACCGTCACAAGGCCCGCAGCAGCCACTGCCAAAACAGCTTGGTTTTCAGTTGTTTAAGCCGTCTTTCGATTTCTGCCATGGCTCGGTTTCTCCTTTTTATTGGCCTTTGGCTTCCGGCCCTTCCCGGGTTTCACCGGCTGGATCCGCCAGGCTGCTAGCGCCAAAAATACCGCCGTCAGGCCCAAGTTCCCCACTACGTTCAAAATCCAGTACAGGTTCAGATTCCGCACCGAATTGTCCACATAATAGAATATATTGATGAGGTCATCCATAGCACCGATGCCAATCTGCTCCTCGATGATGCTCACCAGCCCCACCACCGGGTTGGGCCACAGGCAAACAAAGCTGGCCCAAGCCGGGGCCGCCGTATTATAGTTGCTCCAATGTGCGGCCTGTATGACGGCGCACAAAATCAGCGTACCCAGGCACAGCAGCCCCACAAACAGGTAGACCACCACCATGGACAGGGACGTTTTTTTGATGACCGTGGAAACAAAGATGGAGAAGGCCCCCACCATACAGCACACCGTTAAAAAGAAGCCGGTGGTGGAAAGCAGGGCCACAAAGCTGACGCCGCCAAAGTAGAACACCACGGCAAAGGCCGGCACCGAGGCCAAAATAATGAGGAAAATGGCGCTGAGGCAGGACATCAGCTTGCCGCTGACAATGGCAAAGGGCGACATTTTGGTGACCAGCATCAAGTCCAGCGTTTGCCGTTCCCGCTCGCCGCTGATGCTCCCCGCCGTTAGGGCCGGAACCGTAAGCAGCACCAGCCCCAGCTCGAACACCGTCATCAGCACATACAAGGTCATCATGGAATAGGGGCTGAAGCCTCCCCGGTAGGAATAGTACACCTCGTTCCAGGTGAAAACCCCGGCAATCAGGGTCAGCAGCGCCACATACACGGCGATGACAATAAACAGCTTCCAATTTCGTAGCGTTGTCCGGGTCTCCCGGCGCATGACAGGGTTCATCATACCGGCTCGCCTCCTCCCGTCACCTGCATAAAGATTTCTTCCAAATTGCCTTCCTTTTCCTTAAAGCCCACCATGGGCAGCCCGGCCCCCACCAGGGTGGCCAGCAGCCGGGACAGGGCCTGGTCGTCGCCATCGAAGGCAAACAGCACGTCGTCGGTGTTTTGGGTAATGGCTCCCACCTGCGGATCCTGCCGCAGCAGGGCCAAAAGCTGCTCCATCCGGCCCAGCGACCGGGCATAAATTTGCCGGGTTTTGGAAAGCACCTGCATAATCTCGTTCACCGAGCCGTGGGCCTTCAGCTTCCCGCCGTCGATAATACCGATTTCGGTACACATTTCCGCCAGCTCCGGCAAAATGTGGGAGCTGATGATAACGGTTTTGCCCAGGGAACCCAGCTGCTTTAAAATCTCCTTCATTTCCATCCGGGCCCGGGGATCCAGTCCCGAGGCCGGTTCATCCAAAATCAAAATATCCGGGTCGTGGATGAGGCTGCGGGCCAAGCACAGCCGTTGCTTCATGCCCCGGGACAGGGAATCCACATAGGCGTCCTTTTTGTGGGACAAATCCACCAGTTCCAGCAGCCCGTCAATCAGAGCCGGGCGGTCGGCATAGGGAATGTAGTAGGTACCGGCGTAAAAATCCATGTATTCCGATACCCGCAGGTTATCGTACACTCCGAAAAAGTCGGGCATATACCCCATTTTTTCCCGCAGCAGCTTCCGGCTTTTTAAGGCGTCCTGTCCATCCAGCAAAATAGACCCGCCATCGGCAGCCAAAAGCCCTGCCATAATTTTCATGGTGGTGGTTTTGCCCGCCCCGTTGGGGCCCACAAAGCCAAACACCGATCCGGCCGGGATCTCCATGCACAGCTCGTCTACCGCTGTAAAGTTCCCAAACCGTTTTACCAAATGGTCCACCGTTAATTTCATTCCCCGTTCCCCCCTTTCACCCGCAGGCTGGGCTTGGCAATGCTGGTATAGTCCTCGTCAATCTCGTACCGCAGCACAATGTTCCCCTCGGCGTCCCGGTAGTCCTCCGGATTCGTATAGGCCTCGGTGGAAATATCCTCATATTCGCCGGTAGTCACGTTCAAAATTTGGCCGTTTACCACCCCATAGTCCGGGTTGGCGGTAAACTGGATTAGCTCCAGCGGCTGGGAAGTTTGGAAGCCGTAGCTGATGTAATACACCCCGGCCTGCTCCACATAAACCTCCACACCCTCGGAGGAGATAAATCCATCGCCCTCGCCCCACACCCGGTTGGGCTGGATAAGCCCGCCGGGAATGTCAAAGTCTTTTACCTGGGTCATATCGATGGCGCTGGTAAAGCAATACAGGTTACAATACAGGGTTTGGGCGTCCTTCCCATTGATTTGGGGCTTGGCCGAAAGCAGAGGCTTTTGGTTAAAGGCGTACACCCCTACCGGGATACTGCCGGTCATATCGCTGAGCCCCGCTGCATTGCGGTTGAGGTACGAGGTCAAAAGGTTGGCCCGCTGGCCAATCTGATAGGCCCGCTCCGAGGTCAGCTCCCCCGCCTTAACCCGGAGGCGCAGGTCGTAGTTGTCAATGCCGCCAAAGGCCACGTCCAGAACAGCATAGCTATCGTAGCTGTAAACCCCCTGCAAATTGCTGGCAATGGGGTGGGAAATTTCCAGCGTATCGCCGGCGGCCACATCCCCTGCCAAAAAATACTCGCTGCCCACCTGTAGCACCACATCGAAATAATCGGTCTCGCCGGTGTTATGGATGCTGCCCACAAAGGTGTCTCCCTCAATGGTCAGATCCACCTCCAAATGATCCGGGGTACTGGCCCAGGCTTCGCCGGAAAAAGTGTTCTGGTCCCAGCTTTTTTGGTCGATGTAAGTAATTTCCGTGGTATCGCCGGTATGAATCCGGGCGAAATAGATTTCCGTCGGCGTATACCCCTGGCCCCGGTAGCCTCGATAATAATACCGGTTGTTGTCGCTGGGGGTTGCATGGATGTTTTCGTCCAGGGACAGGGTCACATCCCCCTTCCGAGGGCTGGCGACGGAACCGTAAACCTGCACGGTGCCGGCCTCGCTTTCGTCCCGGTCACCGGTCCGGTCGGTCACCGTCACCAGATTGACCAGCCCTTTCCGGTAGCCGCTGCTCAACGACAGGCCGTAAATGCCCGCCGTAACTACAATGGCCATCACCGGAATCACAATCCAGCCCATCTCCCGCTTGTCCTTCTTTTTCAGCACCAGATACAGCACCGGGCCCACCACGGCAATGTAGGCAATGAGGACGATAAAGACCGTTTTCAGCCGGCCGCTTTCCGGAACTCCGGAATTTCCGGCCGCATAGCTCAGGTCATTGTAATATTGGTCGCGGTTATATCGGTAGTTGATGTTTAAAAGCCCCGGGTCGGTCTCTTTGAGAATGGATTCCAGCACCGTTCCGGCTCCGGTGGCCCCCGAAAGCGGGGCCAACCCCAAATCGCAGGTAAAGCACAGCAGGCTGCCGCTGCCTACCCGGGCCTGCCACACCAGCGGCTCCCCCTCCTCGGTCACAACGGCCTCCCCGTTTTCCAGCGAAAGCCGGGTCAGCTCCATGGTGCCGGTCAGGGGGCTTCCCGCCCGCTCCGAAAGCTGCGACAGCGAGGACAGGGCGGTGCGCTCGCCCAGGGTAATCCCCAAAGCGTCTGCCAGCCCGCCCAGGGTTTTGGGGGCGTTGGGGCCGCTGCCCAAAACCAGCGTGCCGCCCTCCTCCAGCCAGCTACCGATTCGGCCCACCTGTTCTGCGCTGAGGCTGGTGGTATCAAAGTCGTTTACAATCAGGACCGCCAGGCTGTCCAGCCCCACCATGCTTTGGGAAAGGCTGTCCCGGCTCAGCACCGCCACGCCGTCGTAGTTGGTCTGGTCGTACCGGTCCATGCCCCCGGCCAACGCCAGGCTTTGGGCATAGGCCAGGTTTTCGGGGTGGTCGGAAAGCAGGCCCACCATTACCGTGCCCGGGTCCCGGGGGGTCACCGTCACGTTTTTACGGCACACCACCTTGCCC
>CAKTER010000121.1 GCA_934552695.1 uncultured Eubacteriales bacterium | reverse complement strand
GCCCACCACGTTCCGGGCCAGGGGCTGGTAGCTGGCGGAAATCTCGTCAATATCCAACGTTTGCTCCAGCTTCCCCTCGGCAATGTTCCGGGCGCTTTGCATAATTTTGCTCAGCGACCAGCAGGAACGCACATATAAAATCACCGCTACCACATTAAAAATCAGCAGGGACAGCGCAAAAAAACCGGCGCCGGTGCTACAAAGCATAGTCGTTAGCAAAAAGTTGACAAACCCGTATCCCAACAGCAAAAACACCGTCCAGCCCCGGAACGTCCGGTCGCCAAACAGGCTGGCAAACCCCCGGATCATGGCCCCCAGCATGGTGTTCCGCCAAAACCGCCGGGCCTTTACCTGCCGGGCAATGGACAAAAAGTAGTCCTCCACCACCAGGGCATTCAGGACAAACAGCACCCCCAGCAGCACCGTCCACAGGGTAGCCCAGTCCCCCTCGTAGGGACGGCCCTCCAAAATCAGGTTCGCCAAGCCCGCCGAAACCAGCATCATCAGCAAAATCAAAATTAAGTGCAAATCGTTAAAAATATAGTCGCTGCCCCACAGGCGTACCGGGCCGCCGGGCTCCGACCGGCCTGCCGTGACCATCATGCCCACGGTCAGCACCAGCGCCAGCGCCGCAAAGCCAATGATAAGCCCAAAAAACAGGGGCACCGAGGCCTGCCGGGTGTCAAACACCTGCTTTTGGGTGTAAAAGTTGTCCCCGGGCTTTAGGGGCTGGATAACCCCGCAATACAGGGTAAACCCGGTCTCCCGCAAAATTTGATAAATGGATGGCTGGTAGTTGTTGTAATAATAGTATTCGTAGGAGGAGCCGGTGGCGTCGTAGGTATAATAGTCGTTGTTGCTTTGCAACGACAGACCGCTGCAATACTCGCCAAAGGCCGTAGAAGACACCGCCTGGGTACGGATGCGCTCCAGTACCGTCTTGTTGCCGTAATAGGCCCCGGTTTCCTCGTTGACCAAACAAAAGCTAAAGTTCACAAAGGCGTTCAGGTTTTTCACCGACTGCCGATAGTCCTCCAGCTGCTCCTGAATGGCCCGCTTGTAAAAGGCCGGGAAATAGGTGTCCAGCGTATTCTGTGCGTCCTTGTACTCGCCCACATCCGTCAGCTGGGCCGGGTCAATCTCGTATTGCACCTCGCCGCTTTGGCTGTTTTTCGACTTGACCACGGCACTGGCGTCAATGTTGTAGGCCGTTGCAAAGTCCCGCAGCAGCTTTTCCTCCGGCAGCGCCCCGCCCTCCCGGATATGGTCCTCGTTTTGATACACCAAATATACATTGACGGCGTCCCGGGCCAGCTGGTTGTATTGGCGGCGGAACATCGGGGTGTCGAAATAGCTGTCGGAAAAGCTGCTCCACACCGTTTGCTCGTCGTTCAGCCCCACCAGCTTTTGCCCGCAAAAAAACACACCCAGGCTGCACACAATGATGAGGATGAGGGCAAAGACCTTCAGCTTAGTGCTGTACAGGCTCGATTTTTTCGATTTTGTATCCAATACCCCACACCACCTTTAAGTATTTGGGCTCCTTGGGATTAATCTCGATTTTTTCCCGAATCCGCCGGATGTGTACCGAAACCGTGTTTTCGGGTGCAAACGACGGCTCATGCCATACATTTTCATAAATCTGGTCAATGGAAAGCACCTTGCCGGCGTTTTCCATCAAAAGCTGCAAAATGCCAAACTCCGTCACCGTCAGCCGGGCCACCTCGCCGTCCACCCGGACCTCCTTGGCGTCCTTATCCAGCTCCAGCGCACCAATGCGGATGATGTTGCTTTGCTCGGCAATGCTCCCCAGGCTGGTATAACGCCGCATTTGGCTTTTCACCCGGGCCAGCAGCTCCAACGGGTTAAAGGGCTTGGTAATGTAGTCGTCGGCCCCAAAGTTCAGACCCAAAATCTTGTCGGTGTCCTCGCCCTTGGCCGAAAGGATGATGATGGGCACGTTGGAGTTTTCCCGGATTTTTAAGGTGGCTCCCAGCCCGTCCAGCCGGGGCATCATCACATCCAGCAAAATCAGGTGTACCTCGTTTTCGGAAAGGGCTTTCAGGGCTTCCTCCCCATCGTAGGCCTTGAGTACGTTGTAGCCTTCCTGGCTTAAATAAATTTCGATGGCGTTGACGATGTCCACGTCATCATCGCAAACCAATACCGTACATTTGTGGTTTTCCATGCCAAAATCCCCCTTTTCCCCGCTTGGCCCCCAAGGGAAGTCGCTTCCCGTTGTTTCTTGTCCGATTATAGCAGACGTACCTTACAAAATAGCACAGGGTTTCTTTAAAACTTTCTTAAATCAGTATAACAAACCCCGCCCCCCTTTGCAAACCCTGCCGATTCCAGGCACAAAAAAAGTCCGCCCCGGCGGACTTTTTTATGCTTCTCTTTTTATGCCGGTTACACCTGCAGCGGCCGGTCCCAATGGAACAAATACAGCCAGCGCTCCGCCACTGGTTCCCCGGTAATGGCCTCCAGCGCCTTTTGGTACAAGTCCATTTGCACCGCATACCGCCGGGCAATCTCCTCCGGGCGGCTCCGGTCGGTTTTATAATCCACCAAAACCAACCGGCCATCCTCTTCAAAACAACAGTCGATAATGCCCCGGAGCAGGATTTCTCCGGCTACCCCGGCATAGTCCCGGCCATACACCTCTTCGGGCCGAAGCAGCAAGGTAAAGGGCTGCTCCCGCAGCAATCGGGGGGATCGGCGCATTCGTCCGGCCAGCTCCGACCCCAAAAAGGACAGCAGCTTTTCCCGGGGCAGGGTTTGGGCCTGCCCCGCCGTCAGGCCCCCGGCCTGCACCCGCTCTGCAATGGCCGCCTCCAGCGTTTCCGGGGTATACACCCGGCTCAAATCTAAGGTTTCCAGCAGGGTATGCACCGCCGTGCCCCGCTGGGCCCCGCTGAGGGCCGCCGCCCCCTCCTCCCGGGCAAAGGCCGGTTCTGCCCAGTCGCTACCGGCAAACAGGGGCTCGCTTTCCTCTCCGCCGCCGGCCCATTGTAACCGTTTAATCTCGGAAACCGACAGGCTCCCGGGCAGCGCCGCCTCCTTTTGGTAAGGATACACAAAGGCCAGCCGGTCAAAAATCTCCCGGCGCCGGCCGCTATGGTCGGCTGCTAGGTCCGCCGGCCACCGGGGCGCCGTCAATCCGTCCTGCGGACGTTCCTGCGGGTGCGGCACCTCGTCCCGGCCCACATACCGCACCGCATACCGGGCCTTCCCGTCCCCCTGCTCCAACGCCGGAATGACCCAGTCGAAATAGCAGCCTGCCGTGGCCCGCAACCGTCGGGGCAGCAGCCGCCCTTCGCCTTGCAGGGCCCACCGCTTTTGGGCACTGTTCAAATACCGGACGCTGCCGGTCAAAATCAGCTTCTCCCGGGCCCGGGTCAGGGCCACATACAGGACCCGCAGCTCCTCGGACAGGGCCTCCCGGGCCAATTGCCGGGCCAACAGCGCCTTGGAAATGCCCCGGGTCCGCAGCCGCAGCTCCACATCGGTCACGTCCGCCGCCAGCCCCGCCTCGGGGTGTAGCAGCAGCGGGGCCTGCGTATCCCGCCGGTTCATTTTTTTGCCCAGCCCGGCCACCACTACCACCGGGAATTCCAGCCCCTTAGAGCGATGGATACTTAAAATCCGCACCACTTGGCTGCCCGCCGGGAGCGCCGCCGCCCCACCGGCCTGGGGATTTTTTTCCGCCAGCCGTTCCCAATAGCGCAAAAAGGCAAACAGGCTTTGTACCCCCGCAGCCGCTGCCTGGGCCGCCATTTCCTGTAGCAGCCGCAGGTTGGCCTGCCGCAAAAAGCCGCCGGGGGTGGCCCCCACATAGTCGAAATACCGGGTCTCCCGGTACAGCTTTTTCAGCAGCTCTTCCACCGTCAGCCGGTCGGCCGCCTGCCGCCAGCCCTCTAGCCGGGCCAAAAACGCCGCCACATCCTCTTCCCCGGCCAGTGCCAGCAAGCAATCGTAAAAGCCCTCGGCCTCCCCCCGGGTCTTCATTTCCAACAGCCGGGCGCTGGAAAGCCCGAAAATGGGCGAGTGCAGCACCGTCAGCAGGGGAATGTCCTGCCGGGGGTTGTCCAGGATTTTCAGCAGCGCCGTCATCGTCAAAATCTCGGTGGTATCGTAAAAGGCCCCCTGCCCGTCGGCAAAGGCGGGAATGCCGAAGGCGTTCAGGGTTTGGGCCATCACCCCGCCCCAGGTACCGGGGGAGCGCAACAGCACCACCATGTCGGCGCACTGCACCGGCCGCAGGGCTTCCCGCTTTCGGTCGTACACCAAAAACGGATGCTCCGGGTTCAGCATCTCCCGCAGCCGCCCGGCCACCGCCGCCGCTTCCGTCTCTGCCGCCGAAAGCTCGGCCAGGGGCGAGTCCTCCTCCACCGCCGTGCCGCCGTCGATGACCAGCACCTCCATGGCCTCCTGCCCGGGCTCGGCCAAGTCCGGGAACGCCGCCCCGGGATGCAGGGCCGCCGCTTCATCGTAGGCCACCTCGCCCAGGGATTCGTCCATGGTACGGGAAAAAATCAGGTTGGCGCAGGCCAGCACGTTGGCCCGGCTGCGGAAGTTCTGGCTCAAATCAATCCGTTGGCCCACCCGGCCGTCAAAGTTTTGGTACTTTTCCAAAAACAGCTCGGGCCGGGCCAGCCGGAACCGGTAAATGCTCTGCTTCACGTCCCCCACCATAAACCGGTTGTCCCCCCGGGACAGGGCCCGCAGCAAAAACTCCTGCACCAGATTACTGTCCTGATACTCGTCGCACAGCACCTCGTCGAACCGCTCCCGCAGCTCCCGGGCCGTCACCGAGGGCACCGGCCGCTTTTCCGTGCTTTCCGGCGCCAGCAAAACCCGCAGGGCGTCGTGCTCCAAATCGTGAAAGTCCTCGGTATACCGCTCCTTTTTGGCCGCCCGGAAGGCCGTCTCAAACCGGTTCACCAGCTGCTCCAGCGCCGCAAACAGGGGATAGAGCGCCGCAAACTCCGCCTTCATTTCCGCCGGGGGCTTAAAATACAGCTGCTCCCGCAGCTCCTTCACGCAGTCCTTTACCTGCTCCCGCAGGGCCTTACAG
>CAKTER010000120.1 GCA_934552695.1 uncultured Eubacteriales bacterium | reverse complement strand
GCCATTGTGGCAGCGCTGCTGTGCGAACCCAAGGAAAAATAGGGGCATCCCTTTCCCCGGGAAGGAATTGGTAACCCGAACCAGTTGGATGAGTGCAAAAAAACAGCAGCCGGGCCTTTCGGCCCGGCTGCGATTTATTGCGAAAACGAGCTTTCCACCAAACGCCGGGTGTATTCCTCCCGGGGGCTACGGAACACTTCTTCGGCGTTCCCGGTTTCCACCACCCGGCCCCGGTTCAGCACCACAATCCGGTCGGCCATGTAGTTAACCACCCCAATATCGTGGGAAATAAACAGGTAGGCGATGTGGTATTCGGCCTGGATATCCTTCAGCAGGTTCAAAATCTGGGCCTGCACCGAAACATCCAGTGCGGAAACCGCTTCGTCGCATACAATCACCTTGGGGTTAACGACCAGTGCCCGGGCAATGGCCACCCGTTGGCATTGGCCGCCGGACATTTCCCCGGGATATTTTTCGATGGTGTTGGCCTGTAATCCGACCTGCTCCAAAATCTGCTCGGCCGTTTTCCGATTTTGCTTTTTATCCTTGCAAATTCCCAAGGCCACCAGCGGCTCCGTAATCACTTTTTCTACCGTAAAGTAGGGGTTCATCGAGCCTTTGGGGTCCTGAAACACAAATTGCACGTTTCGTCGATAATCCCGCAGGCGGGCCGGCTCCAAATGGGATACCTCTGCTCCCTCGAAATGGATGGTGCCGGAGGTAGCCTGCCGCAGACCGCCCAAAATTTCACCCAGGGTAGACTTGCCGCTGCCGGATTCGCCCACAATGCCCAGGGTCTCCCCGGGGAACAGGGTCACCGAAACATCGTCCAGCGCCACGAAGGGGGTGCGCTTGGCCAAAAATCCCTGCTGGATGGAAAAGATTTTTGAAATATGGGAACCGGACAACAGTGGGGGAACCATAACCAACTTCCTTTCACAACAAAACAACGCCTACCGGTTGCAACGGTAGCAATGGCCATGGGGCAGAACGTGTTCCTCCACCCCGGTTTCACACTCCGGCCCGGCACAGTCGCAGCGGGCCCGGAACAGGCAGCCCTGGACAATGGTGCCCGCCGGGGGGATGTGCCCGGGAATTTCGACCAGCCGTTCCCCCCGATGGATATTCAACGAGGGGATGACCCGGATAAGCGCCCGGGTATAGGGGTGACGGGGCTGGGCAAACACGGCGTCACTGGCCCCTTCCTCCAAAATTTGACCCGCATACATCACCAATATCCGCTGGCAATAGTGGCGCACCAATCCCAAATCGTGGGAAATCATCAAAATCGAAGCGCCGGTTTCCCGGTTTAGCTGGGCAAACAGGTCAATGACCTGCTTTTGTACCGTGCTATCCAGGGCCGTGGTGGGCTCGTCGGCAATGATAAGCCGGGCCCCGTTCAGCATGGCCATGGCAATGTTCACCCGCTGCCGCATCCCACCCGAAAGCTGCCAAGGGAAGGAGTTTAGGAGCCGCTCGTCGTCCCGGATACCTACCTGATGTAACAGCTCCCGGGCCCGGTCCAGCGCCTTGGCTTTGTCCACTTTTCCATACAGCATATATCCATCGGCAATCTGGTTTTTAATCCGTAGCATGGGGTGGAGGTAGTACACGGTGTTTTGGGGTACATAGCCGATACAGCTGCCGATGAGCCGCCGCTTTTCTGCTGCCGGCATCGTCAAATAGTCCTGTCCAAACACCCGGAACGTGTCGGCGGTGAAGGAGAGGGCCTGGGGCAGCAGGTTCACAATGGTGCGGGTGGAAATGGTTTTTCCGCTGCCGGATTCGCCCACAATCCCTACAATTTCGCCTTGTTCCATGGTCAGGTTTACATCTTGCACCAGCTGGCGGCCGCTTTTGGTGGTAATAACCAGGTTTTTTATTTCCAGAATGGGTTCTTTCACTGATGTGACCTCCGGGAAATCAAAGTATCGTTTAAACCGTCGCCCAACAGGTTAAAGCCCAGCACCGTAATGGCAATGGCAATGCCCGGGGCTACCGCCAAGTAGGGGTATTGCAAAAAAAACTGCCGGGCTTCGTTCAGCATCAGCCCCCAGCTGGCAAAGGGCGGCTGGATGCCCTGGCCCAAAAACGACAGGGAGGTTTCAATCATGATGGCGGCGCCAATGCTGGAGGTATATTGGGTAATCAGCCGGGGCAGCAAAATAGGCAGGTAGTGGCTAAACAAAAGCCGAAGATTACTGACCCCATGGCTTTTGGCGGCTTTAATAAAGAGCCGCCCCTGATTATCCAAAATCATAGAGTATACCAGCCGGGCAAAGGGGGCAATCATAAATACCATAATGGCAATAATGGCGCCCTTGCTCCCTTTCCCCACCAACGTAACCAGCATGAGGGAAAGCAAAATGCCCGGAAAGGCCATTAGGCCGTCGATGACCCGCATAAAAACCGCTGCCACCGGGCCCTTCCAAATCCCGGAGATGGCGCCGATGGCGGTGCCCAAAAAGCAGCCCAGACCCACCGAGACCACGCCCACTTTCAGCACGTTCCGGGAGCCGTACATCAACCGGCTTAAAATGTCCCGGCCAAAGTTATCGGTCCCCAGCCGGTAGGCCGGGTTCTCGCCCGCCCGCAAAAAGGCGTCGCTCATGTTCATGGCTGTGGGGTCGTGAGGCATACAAATGTAGGAAAGCAGCCACATAATAACTACCAGACCTACCAGGGCCGTGCCAAAAATCAGGCTAAAATTCGGGGGCCGCCGTTTGTATTTGTTCATCATTCCACCCCCTGCATATGATAGCGAATCTGCGGGTTTAAAAGCATCACTATGATATCTACAGCCAGCGAAATCAGCACCACCAGCGTGGTAATAAACATGACGCTGCCCTGTAGCAAAATAATATCCCGCTGTTCCACGGCAGTGAGAACCAACCGTCCTAACCCAGGCATGGAAAATACCGATTCCACCACAATAGAGCCGCCGATGAGCTTAGCAAACTGGATACCAATCACATTCAGCGGGGCAATCATGGCCCCCCGTAGGGCGTATTTTCCATATACCATCCGGGCGGGCAGGCCCTTGGCCCGGGCCATGTCCACAAAGTCCTCTTTTAGTTCCGAAAGCATAGCCGTTCGTACCGTCCGCAGCAGGAGGCCCACCTCGCCGATGGCCAGCACCACCCCGGGCAGGGTAATGCTTTTGAGGTAGGGGATAAAGCCCTGGGACAGGCTGACGTAGCCTTTGACCGGGAACCACTTGAGCTGCAAGCCAAAGTATACAATAAACAGCATTCCCAGCCAAAAGGCGGGGAGGGCGCTCCCCAACTGCATCACGCTGCGGCAAAAATAGTCCAGAACGCTGTTCTTTTTGATGGCCGAAAGCACCCCCAGCAGCACTGCCGCGACCGTAGCCAGAATGGTGGCAAACACCGTTAGGGAAATCGTTACCGGAAGCCGTTGGAAAATAAGCTCCCGCACCGGCGAACCATATAAATATGACGTCCCCCAGTCGAAGGTCAAAAACCCTTTTAGCCAGCTCAGGTACTGCAAGTACCAGGGCTTGTCCAGCCCCAAAGCCAGCTCCAGCTCCCGTACTTTTTCGGGGGTGGCCTCGGGCCCCAACATCAGCTGGGCCATATTGCCGGGGATGAGGTTCAGAACGGCAAAGGTGATGAGGGACACGGCAAAAATCACGGCCAACGCCGCCAACAGCCGTTTTACAATGTAGCGCAGCATGGAAAAGCCTACCTTTCCTGCGGACAGCATAAGGGAAACAAAAAACGCCGCCGGCCTCGCTCGTTTCGAATCCGAAAGGCCGGAATCCCTGAAAGAGCGTAGGCTGACAGCGTAATAAAACCGCATACAATCGGTCGGGACACAGTCAGACAGCCGCCGGATTGACGAAACACGACAAGCCGGGGCAATACAAATCATCGCTTTTTCAGAGAATAAAATTTATCAAAATATTTTTTCCTGAAGAGCAGGGTCTTTGCTGCCGGGCCTGTTCCAATCAAGCCGCCATAGGCGTACCTGTTGGGGGGCGGGGGGCGCAAAGCCACCTGCGTATCCGCTTTAAAATGACGATTCATATTATTTTAGCAAAGTTTTTCCCGGCTGACAACCATTTTTGCAAAACCAAAGCCTATTTTCCGCTATTTTTATCTGCCTGCTCCAAAATCCGATTGACCCCGGCCCCGGCCAGCAAGATGTACATACAAAAGTACAGCCAAAGCATAAAAACCACCAGTGAGGTCAGGCTTCCGTATACCGAAAGCCCCGGGCTATGATGGGCGTATACCGCAAACAGGGCCGAAAACACCAGCCAGCCCCAGGCCGCCAACATAGCTCCCGGCAGCTGGGCCCGCAGGGTAGAACGCCGGTCGGGCAGAACCCGATACAGGCACACAAAGAACAGAACGAATACTACAAAGCCCAGCAGCGTCCGCAGGCTGCCAAAAACCCAACGCCCCGGCCCTGCCGGAGAAAGCCGTTCCCACAGAGGGCCCAGCCAACGGCCGCCATACACCAAAAAGCCCAGCGTACCGGCAGTGAGCAAGGCAAATCCCAGGGTATAGAACGTAGCAATCAGCCGTTGCCGAAAATAACCCCGGGTCTCGGCAATCCCGCACACAGCGTTCAGCCCCCGCATCAGGCCCAGCATCCCCTTGGATGACGACCACAGGGCCACCAGTGCCGATACGGACAGGGCCGCTCCTGCTGCCTGCCGCTCCGCCTCCCGCCAAATCTCTACCACGGCGCTTTCCGAGGCCGCCGGAAACAACCGCAATACCCCTTGCAGCAGCTGGGTTTGGGTAATGGGCAAATACTGTAACAGTGTGAGGAAAAACAAGGCAAAGGGGAAGAGAGACAAAAACAAAAAATATACGGCCTGTGCGGCAAAAGCACTCACGGAGCACCGGCGCAGCAAGGTCAAAAATTCCGCCGCCTGAGGAAATTGTCGAAAAAAGGCGTCCATGTCTACCTCCCGAGAACATAAATTTGAAATGTACCTTGAAAAAAGATGGATATTCCGCTATAATAGTCAAGATACTATGCGATAAGGAGTGGAGACCATGCCCATCACCCGGATGCTGGTGGTTTTTTTTACTTCCATGGTTCCGTTTTTTGAAAACAAAGGGTCGATTC
>CAKTER010000119.1 GCA_934552695.1 uncultured Eubacteriales bacterium | reverse complement strand
GGTATTCCCCGTTCACCCGGTACGTCCAGCCCGACAGGTCGCCGCCGTCAAACTCGTACAAATTATAAATGCCCTCGATGTACACCGAGCCATAGGCCGGGGTTTTGGAATACTCCATGGGGATGCCCGCCTCCCGCAGGGCCCGGTACAGCACGTCGAACACCGTGTCCCCCGGTTCCAGCTCCACCGGAGTGGCCGCCAAGATTACTCCGTCCGGGGGGATGAGCTCCCGTTTGCTCTCTGCCAGCTTCTCCTCGTTGCCCAAAAGCACTCCGCAGGATACGGAAATGGTACAGGTAGCCGTCGTTTGCGGTTCGGCTACGGACTCGTCTGTTTCCTCTTCCGGTGTGGTGCCGGGGCGCTCCCCCCTTGGCTTCTCCGGCTCTGCGGAGTTTGCGGCCGGGGCCGCCTCCTCCGTCGAATCCGTTGGCTCCAAACCGGATGAAGAGACCTCCGGAGAACCGATTTCTCCGGCTTCCGGGACTTCGGCCCCCTCTTCTCCGTCCTTCGTCTCCCCGCCTGCGGTGCTTTCCTCTCCGGCCTCCGTTTGCAAACTGCCTCCCGCCGGAGCCGACGGTTTTTTGCCGCCGCACCCGGCCAACACCAACAGCAGTACCAGCAGCAGCGCCGCCAGCCGTCCGTATTTTCGCTTCATATTCTCACTCCTGCGCCGCCAAGGCCAGCAGCGCCTGCTCCGTGGCCATGGGATTGCTGCCGGTCTGGCTGCCGATATGGGCAAAGCCTCCGTCGGCCCGTTGATAGGTCAGCAGCGCATCGGCCACTGTGTTCCCGTTTTTCACAAATCGGCTGTCCTGCCGGGAGACCCCCAGCCGGGCCAAAGCCAATAGTACCTGGGCATTGCTTTCCGCCGAACCGCCTACATCCCCGTCAGCCGACTGTATCGCCGCAAGCCGGGCCAGACCCCGCTGCACCGCTGCCTCCACAGCGCTATCCGCCCGATACCCGGCCAGCGCCTGCAACGCCATAGCCGTTACATCGGCGTCCACTTGTTGGGAGAACGACCAGCCGCCCCCGGGCAGCTCCTTGTCCAAAATGGCCTGCACATAGGTGGCCCGCACGTCCGAATCCGGTAAATACCTTCCGCTATCCAGCGCCAAAAGCGCCCAGACGGGGCCGTTAATGCCCTGGGCCTGCACCGCCTCCGTATCCGTCAGCGGGCTCACTACGTCGTACCCGGCAAAGCTTTGGGCATTTTCTCCCAAGGCCGTCAGGGCCAAGGCCACCCGGGCGTATTCCGTATATTTCCGTTGGCTCAGCACGCCCCCGGTTTCCCGTAGCGTTTGGGTAACCGCCTGCAAATACCGGTCGGTGTAATCCGCCGCCAAGGGATACCCGGATTGGGTCAGCCCCAGCACCGCCCATTCGCCGCCCACACTGCTCACTACCGGTTGCGGCGTGTGCTGGTACACCCAAGCCGCCGCCTGCTCCCGGGCCTTGGCCAGGGAATCCTTCGGCAACTGCTCCGTTTCCGCCGGCTCCGTTTCGGCTTCGGCCACTCGCTGCAAAAACGCCGCCCCCTGAGCCCGGGTCACCGTCCCCTGGGGCAGAAGTTTTCCATCGGCTCCCGCCAACAGTCCCCGGGCCACCGCCCGGCTCACCGCCGATTGGGCCCACTCCGATACCGCCGAAGCATCGGAAAACGCCGATAAATCGGCGGCCTCGTTCCCCGCCGTCCCCGTTTTATCCAAATACCCCATCAGCAGACGCATCATCTGCTCCCGGGTCAGCGGGTCGTTGGGGCCAAAGGTTTGGGGGCTATACCCGGTCATCAGGCCGTGTTCCACCGCCCAGCTCAGAGCCGGAGCGTACCAGGCCCCGGGGTCGGTATCGGCAAAGGCCAGCTGCCCCGTGGCCGCCGGACTGCCCGCCAGCCGGTACAGCATGGCCGCTGCCTGAGCCCGGGTCAATTTCCCTTGGGGGTCAAACCGGCCATTGCCCATCCCGGCCAACAGTCCCCGGCCCACACAGTCGGTCACCGCCCCGGCAAACCAGTCGTGGGGGGTCACATCCCAAAATGTCGTAACGGCCCCGGCTTCCGCTGCCTGCACGGGGGCGGCCCCGCTCCCCACAGCACCCACACTCAGGCCCAAAACCAGCAGCAGCGCCGCTCTCGGTTGTTTTTTCATGGTTTTCCTCCCCTCCTGACGCCCGGCCCCCGCTGCCGTTCCCCGAAGTCCCTTTCCTCGTATCGTTGTAGTACCAATCTATCACAGAATCCCCGGGGATTCAACTGTTTTTCGGCCAGTGCAGCACCGCCTGATTGTCCGGCGGCCAGGGGTTTTTCGTCAAGTTTTCAAAAGCAAACCGCTGGGAGGCATACACCATTCGGCCCAAGGCCCCCAACCGGGCCGGGTCGATGTGGGGCAGCCGGGTGGGATCCTCATCCCCCTCGTTGTGGGCCCGGAACACCACCGCCAGCGTTTTCGCCAAATAATCGGCATCCTTTGGGGGCATTCGCACCGCCCGGCAAGCCCGATATGCTTTTCGGTACACCGCCCGCTCAATGGCCCGGCGGGAACGCCGGGAAAAGTCCGTTCCGGGTAAAAAGCTATCCCGCAGGGACGTGGTTTCCACCGTCAACCTATCCCCGGCCAACCGGCACAGCCGCCAGGTATGGCCGGTGGAGGCCAGCGACCCGGTGGACACATCGTAAAACGGCCCCGCCGCCGTGGCTAAACAGGCAATGTCCGAAGCATGGTCGTGGCCGGTAAAGCCCAGACGCACCCCGTTTTGGGCCAAGTACCGGCCCAGCTCCCGGTAGTTGGGCAAAATGTAGTTCCAGCGCAGCCAATGCTGGCCGTCCCAGTGCTCCACCAGCCCGTGGTGGCACATTACCATCACCGCCTTGTCCCGGCAGCGGGCTTCCTCCAGCATCCCCGCCAGCCATTTCCGGGTGCCTTGGCGCAATCGTCCGCCTACCACCGGCTCGCACCCGGGACGGTTTTCGTCGTACCGGCAGGTATCCAGCGCCAGCAACCACAGGCCCGGGGCCACCTCCGCCCCATAGCTCAGGGAATGCTCGTCCCGGCAAAAGGCCTGCCGATAGCCCAAATCGTCGTACAGCGCCGCAAACTCCGCCGGAGCCACCGAAGGCACCGGACGGCGCACCCGTCCCCGGTATTGGTAGGCCAGCCCATCCCAAATATCGTGGTTGCCGGGCACCACAAACACCTGCTTCCCCGCCTGCCGCAACCGGGAAAGCTCCGCCACGGCCAGCCGGTGGGAAACGGCCTCGCCATAATTCGTCAAGTCCCCGGGAATAAGCAAAAACGCGGCCGGGCTTTCCAAAATCTCGTCCACAGCCTGCCGCAGCAGCGCCGGGCTTTCCACCGGCATATTGGGGCTGTGGGCCAAAAAACGCTCAAACGCCGGGCCGGTTAGCCCCAGCTGCGGAGCGTAAATGTGCGGGTCGCTGAGCACCGCAAAACAAGCGGTAGGGTATTCCATAGCAACTGCCTCCTTCCCCGCCAGTATAGCAAGGCCAAGGGAATTGTGCAAGCAAAAAACGGGGAGCCATTCCGGCTCCCCTGGGGTTACAGCTCGTTATTTCATCCAAAAAATGGCGGCCGGCTTGGCAAACCGGGTCAGCCCGGCCTCCAGCTGGCTCACAATCCCGGCAAAAGGCGGGGCATAAATGTTCCGGGCCCCCACAGGACATTGCCGGACGCACCGGAAGCAATCGATGCACAAAGCCGGGTCGGTCTTTTGCGGTTCTTCCGGAGAAATGGCTCCCACGGGACATTCCCGGGCGCAGCGGCCGCAACGGATGCATTTTCCATTGGCCGAGGGCTTCATCGGCATCACAAACTCGGCCTTATAGGGGAAATTCCCCGGCACGTCCAAGGTTTTCCCTTCGGTGTGCCCCACCAACGCCTGTACGTTTTGGGCCAACTCCCGCACTGCCGCCAAGTCTGCTTCGTCGGGCCGCCCGGCGCCCGCCGCCGGGGCAAAGGTATGGGGGCCTACAAACGCACCGGCGCCCAGCACCACAAAGCCGTTTTCTTCCGCCAGATTTTTCAGCTCCAGCAGAGAATCCTCGTACTCCCGGTTGCCATAGGTCACAAGAACGATCGCCGGAGTTTTTTGGCCTTTTAGATTGGTAAAAATCCCGCCGGGGATCGTCGGGATACGGCCGCCGTACACCGGAGCCGCCAGCACCACCAGCTCGTCGGGGCCAAAGGTTACGGTTTGGGCCCGGTTGGCCGGAACGCTCAAGTCCCACTCCACCGCCTCCGGCGAAAAACACCGAGCCAATTCCGTTGCATAGCGCCGGGAATTTCCGGTGGGGCTAAAGGTCGCTGCGGTCACTTTCATAAGATTCCCTCCTGTACAAGCTGTAATATATTTAGTTACAGCTTATTGTAGCACAAAACCCGACAAAAGTAAAGGCTTTCGCAAAAAAACAAGGGAAACCCTTCGGCTTCCCTTAAAAATCTCGTTCACATCCCTGTCAAATTCCCAAAAGCTGACGTTTTTTGGCTGCAAATTCCTCCGGAGTCAGCACCCCGGCATCCAGCAAGGCCTTGTACTGCTTCAGCTCCTCTGCCACCGTGGCCGCCGCCATGGTTGTGGGGGCCACCGTGGGGATAGGGATCCGAGGCGCCGCCGGTGCGTCCTCTCCCTCTTCCCGGGCGGTCGGGTCAATCAGCTGCATCAGGTTTTTGGCCAGCGTACGCAAATCCTCCCCGTTCTCCTCGTATTTTTGCAAGTACGAGGCCGCACTGGGATAATCCCGGTCAAACTCCGGGGCGTCCAGCTCCCAGCGCATAGACTTCCAATAGGGGTGATCCAGGCTAATCTCCACATAAAAATGCCGGAGCGGCGGCTCTACATTGAAGCGAGGCCGGGGCGGGCGAGGGCGTTGCCGTGACGGCAGCGGGTCTCGCCGGTCTCGTCCAGCGTCAGGGCCGGACGGTCTTCAAACAGGGAATCGACGGGCAGCAGCTGCGCCTTGCCCGCGAGGATGTCCTCCATGGTGTAGGCCTGGCTGAGGCCATAGCGGCCTGCGCGGGTACGCCTCAGGCGGTCCATGGCCGCGCCGCAGCCGAGGCGCTGGCCCAGGTCATGGCAGACGGTGCGGACGTAGGTGCCCTTGGAGCAGCGGACGCGGATGC
>CAKTER010000118.1 GCA_934552695.1 uncultured Eubacteriales bacterium | reverse complement strand
GCCCGGCACAGCCGGGCCTTTTGCTATTGCCTTTTGTACTTTTTTCGTAAAAGCCGGTCGGCCGTGAAGCACAGAACCAGCCAAGCCAGCCAAAACCCGGCGTAGGCCGCCAGCGAATTGTTAAGCTGTGGCAGGGGCGAGGGCAGGGTGTAATACCAGCCGCCTACAATGGCGCACAGCTGGTTAAAGCACAGGGACAGGGGCATCAGGCTGAGCAGCCACACGCTGGGCAGCCAAAACGTCCGCCGGGCCGCCTGTTTTTGGGCGGCTGTGCCCTGCTGCTGGCCCCAGGCAAACAGCAGGCAGCCCCCGGCCATCAGCAGCAGCCCCAGGGCGACGGCCAGCCCGGTTTGCCATTCCATCCACACAAAAATGGCGGCTAGTAGTCCGGCAAAGTTCAGGGCTACCCCGGCCAGGGCCATGGTTTGGGGGCGGGAGGAGGCCGCAGGGGAGGCGGCTATCCCGGAAAAGGAGGAGGGCGGCGCCTCTTGGGTCTCCGGGGCGTCTTTCTTTAACGGGGTTTCTTCCTTTAATAAGGAATCGGTACTCACGCCAAAAAAGTTGCTCAGCAGCAAAAGCTTGTCCAATTCGGGAGCGCTTTGGCCGCTTTCCCATTTGGAAACGGCCTGCCGGGAAACCCCCAGCTCCCCGGCCAGCTCCTCCTGAGAGAGGCCCCGGGCCTTACGGAGGGATTGGATGCGGCCGGCAAGATATGTCAGCGTCATAACAACACCGCCTTTCTAAAATGTAAGGCCAGTATACCCGATTGAGCGGTTGCGTTCCACCAACCGGGGCGGACAGGGGGGCAACCGGCGGTTGCCCCTGCGGAAAAAGAGCCAAAAGCAGGGAAAAAAGCAGGGAAAAAAGGAAGAAAACACAGCGGAAAACGCCGGCTATTGGATGTGGTAGTCCCGCATCCGCCGCCATAGGGTTGTGGGGCTTATCCCCAGCTCCTGCGCCACCAGCGTTTTGTTGCCCTGATGCTTTAGCAGCAGCTCCACAATGGCTTGGCGCTCCCGGCTTTCCAGCGTATCCCGCACCCCGGCGGCAGGGCTTGCCGCCGGTTTTCCGCCGGTTAGCAGCCCGGCCAGCGTCCCCGGGTCGGTTTGCCCGGCAGCCAGGAGCAGGTTTAGCCGCTCCAGCAAATTATTTAGCTCTCGGATATTCCCGGGGAAGGGGTAGTTTTTCAGCATCTCCAGCACCTTTTGGATGAGGGCGGCGTTTTGGGCAAACAACGGGAACCCCCGCCGCAGGGCATAGGCTTGGGTTAGCCCCGGCAAATCTTCGGTGCGCTCCCGCAGGGGCGGAAGGCGGAGCCGCAGCACGGCCAAGCGGTACAGCAGTGCGGGGGAGAGGTGGCCCGGGTGCTCCCCGGATGAAAACAGCAGGCGCACATCGGCGCCGGGACTTCCGTCTAAAAACAGGGCCAGCCGGGTTTGGAAGCTTAGGGGCAGGCCCTCCAGATTTTTAAAGTACAAAGTGCCGCCCCGGGCCTGGGCCAGGAGGCCCTTGGCCCCAAACAGCACGCTTTCCGGCTCTTGCCCGGCCAAGGCGGCGCAGGAGACCGTGAGAAAGGGGCCGGCCGGCCGGCTTTGCCGGTGAATGAGCAGGGCCAGCAGGCTGCGGCCGGTGCCTTCCTCCCCGGTGAGCAGCAGGGGGGCGGGGGAGGCGGCATACGCAGTGGCCAGCCGGGCCAACTGGGCCATGGCGGGGCTTTGGGCGGCCAACTGGGTCAGCGAGGCGGGAAGTCCCGGCTCGAGGGGGAGTGCCGTAGCCGTTGTGGCGCCGGTATCCTCCCGGAACACGGCCATAGCCCCCAGCGCCTGGCCCCGGCGGCTTAAGGGCAGGCGGCATACCAGCAGAGGCCGGCCGTTGCGGACGGCGGGCCGCCAATACTCCGGCTTGCCGGAGCTAAGCACCCGCACCAGCTGGGAATCGGGAAAGAATTCGGTGGTATCCCGTTCCTGCATTTGAGAGGGGGCAACTCCCAGCAGGTCGCAGGCCCGTTGGTTAATGGTAATAATCCGGCGGCGGCTGTCAATGACCAGTACGCCCCAGTCGGTGAGGGTCAGCAGGGCGGAAAAGGCTTCTTCCCGCCACAAACCATAGGTATCCTCCACAGGCATCCTCCTTTTTTTGTATTACGTCCAGTTTAGCATAGTCCGGCAGGAAAGAGAAGAAATAATTTGAAAAAAATTGAAAAAAACTGAAAAAACATGGAAAAACGGGACAAAAAAATCGAATTTTTCGTAAAAATCTTATGTTGCCGCAGGGATAAGGGCTTGCGTTTTAGGACAGCACCGTGTAAAATAAGTTCATTAACGGGAAGAAGAGAGATTCCCGTCCACTTTTGAGATATTGAATGGGAGGAAAACACAATGAAAAAGTATTTGGCTATGGCTTTGGCCGCTGTCATGCTTTTTGGGGCCACTGCCTGTAGTTCGGGCAGTAAGGATACCCAGGGCAGCAGCGACAACAAGGAAGAACAGGGAACCGAGAGCGACGCACAGGGCGAAGCCGGCGACGCTACCTTTACCATCGGCTTTTTAGGGCCCCTGACCGGCAGCGTAGCTTCCTACGGCCTGTCGGTAAAGCAGGGCGCCGAGATTGCCATTCAGGAGATTAACGAGGCCGGCGGTGTAAAGGCCGGCGACACGACCTACACCTTTAAGATGGTGGCGGCCGACGACGAGGGCTCCGAGGACAAGGCCATTACCGCCTACAACAACCTGATGGATCAGAACATCAACGTGCTGATGGGCGCCGTGACCAGCGGCCCCTGCATTGCCATCACCAGCCAGACCTATGCCGACGGGATTTTGCAGATTACCCCCTCGGGCTCTGCCATTCCCTGCACCGAGTATGACAACGCCTTCCGGATTTGCTTTACCGACCCTCTGCAGGGCGTAACGATGGCCAACTTTGCCAAGGATGAGCTGGGCTTGTCGAAGGTAGCTATCATCTTCTGCAACTCCGATGAGTACAGCACCGGTATGAAGGACGCCTTTATTGAGCAGGCCAACGAAATCGGCCTGGAGATTGTAGCAGCCGAAGCCTTTAACGACGGCGACGTAGACTTTGGTACGCAGCTGACCACCATTAAGGCGACCGAGGCCGAAGCTATCTTCTGCCCCATCTACTACGAAGCAGCCGCTTACCTGACCCAGCAGGCCCGGGATATGGGCATTGAGCTGCCCTTTATCGGCGGCGACGGCTGGGACGGCGTTCTGGCCCAGGTGACCGATCCCTCTACGGTAGAGGGCGCCATCTTCCTGAGCCCCTTCTTGGCATCCGACCCCAAGAACGAAAGCTTTGTTTCCCAGTATGAAGCCGCTTACGGCGCTACTCCCGACCAGTTTGCCGCCGATGGCTACGATGCTGTGTATACCTTTAAGGCCGACCTGGAAAAGGCCGGTACCACCGACAACGAGGCCCTGATTGCCGCTATGACCGGCATCGAGGTGCAGGGCCTGACCGGTACCTTCACCTTTACCGCCGACGGCGAGCCCGAAAAGGCTGCCAACTTCATTGTAATCAAGGACGGCGCCTACACCGCTTACTAAGATTCGGGTAGGCCGGTTACAAAAGAATTTAGACGAAAACGGACAATGTGAAGCGCTTTTTTGGGGTGCTTCACATTGTTCCTATTTTGATTTTTTAGGCTGGAATGCAAAATTGCATTTGGCAACCTGAAGAAGTAAAAGAGGTGGAACAATGTTAAACCTGGTAGAACAGTTGATCAACGGCTTGCGGACCGGCAGCATCTACGCCCTGATCGCGCTGGGCTACACGATGGTGTACGGCATCGCAAAGATGATCAACTTTGCCCATGGCGACATCATTATGGTGGGCGCTTATACCCTGTATGTTGCTATAGCTCTTTTAAGTCTTCCCGTGCCTCTGGCTGTGTTGATGACCATTGTTGTATGCGCTGTGCTGGGCATGGCGGTGGAAAAGATTGCTTACAAGCCCCTGCGGAACGCCCCGCCCCTGGCGGTTTTGATTACTGCCATTGGCGTGAGCTACTTTTTGCAAAGTGCGGCCCTGTTGATTTTTAAGGCGACGCCCCTGCCCTTTGCGTCCATCATCAACGTAAAGACCGTCAAAATTGGCGGGGTGACTATTTCGGGGATTACCCTGGTGACCCTGATTATTACGGCGGCGGCTATGATTTTGCTGACGCTGTTCATCAACCGTACCAAGCAGGGCAAGGCCATGCGGGCGGTTTCGGAGGACAAAGGGGCGGCCCAGCTGATGGGCATTAACGTAAACCGGACGATTACCATGACCTTTGCCATCGGCTCGGCGCTGGCGGCAGTGGCCGGTATTTTGTACCTGTGCCAATACCAGACCGTTAAGCCCACCATGGGTGCGCTGCCCGGCATTAAGGCCTTTGTGGCGGCGGTTTTGGGCGGTATCGGTTCCATTCCCGGCGCCATGCTGGGCGGTATTATTTTGGGCATTGTGGAAAGCCTGTCGAAGGCCTATATTTCGACGGAACTGGCTGACGCCATTGTGTTTGGCGTGCTGGTGCTGGTGTTGTTGATCCGGCCTGCCGGGCTCCTGGGCAAGCGGAAGAACGAGAAAGTGTAGGTGCTGGCGATGGGAGAGGTAAAAACGGGGAAGCGGCTGAACGCTTCCATTATAAAAAAGCTGATTTTGATTGTAGCGGTGTACGTCCTCATTATGTTTTTGCTGAAGGGCGGGCTGCTGAACCGGCAATACACGGCGCTGCTGGTGCCCATTGCCGTCAACGTAATCTTGGCGGTATCGCTGAATTTGGTGACCGGCTTTTTGGGGGAGCTGACCCTGGGCCATGCGGGCTTTATGTCCATCGGCGCCTACACCGGCGCCCTCATCACCCTGAACCTGACCAGCGTTCCCGGGCCGGTGGCCTTTGCGCTGGCCCTGATTTTGGGCGGTGTGGTGGCAGCGGTGTTCGGCGTGCTCATCGGCGTGCCTGTGCTGCGGCTGCGGGGCGACTATTTGGCCATTGTGACCCTGGGCTTTGGGGAAATCATCAAATCGATATTGAATGCCCTGCCCTTTACCAACGGCCCCAAGGGCCTGTCGAAAATCCCCATGTATGCCAACTACCAGCACTTTACCCTGGTGTTTATCATCATGGTGGTTACGGTGGTGCTCATCACCAACCTGGTAAAGTCCCGGGACGGCCGGGCGATTTGCGCCATTCGGGATAACGA
>CAKTER010000117.1 GCA_934552695.1 uncultured Eubacteriales bacterium | reverse complement strand
GAGCTTACCGGCGAGGTCTTAAAGGTTATCCGCTCCCTGGCCGAGGACAAAATGACCATGGTGATTGTAACCCACGAGATGGCCTTTGCCCGGGACGTAGCCGACCGGGTGGTGTTTATGGACGGCGGCGTGGTCGTGGAGGAGGGCCCGGCCCGGGAGCTTATCCAAAACCCCCGGGAAGAGCGTACCCGTCAGTTTTTGGCCCGGTATCAGCAACGCTAAACCGAAAACCGCTCCGTAATCCAAGGGGAAGAAAACTTCGTTTCCTTCCCCTTGAGGGAACTCGTCAAATAAAAAAGAAATGCAAGCATTCCTTTTTCTATTCTCCTCGTTCTACACAAAAAAAGCTCCCTCCGGAATCCTTCCGAAAGGGAGCTTCGTTTTTGCTTATAATCCGTTGGGGTTTTGCTCGGTAAAGCGCCAGCTATCCCGGCACATTTCCTCCATGCTCCGCCGGGCCTCCCAGCCCAGCAGCGCCTTGGCCTTTTCGGTAGCTGCAAAAAATGCGGCGATGTCCCCGGCCCGCCGGGGGGCCATATGCAAGGGAATGGAGCGCTCACAAGCCTTTTCGTAGGCCGCCGCTACTTCCAGCACGCTGCTGCCCTTACCGGTGCCCAAATTCACCGCCTCTACCCCGGTGTGCTTCAGCACATAATCCAGGGCCGCCACATGCCCCTCGGCCAAATCCATTACATGGATGTAGTCCCGCACGCCGGTGCCGTCGGGGGTGTCGTAGTCGTTGCCAAACACGTTTAGATGGGGCAGCTTGCCAATGGCCACCTGGGCAATGTAGGGCACCAGGTTGTTGGGGATGCCGTTGGGGTTTTCCCCCAGCAGCCCGCTTTCGTGGGCGCCAATGGGGTTAAAATACCGCAGCAGGGCCACACTCCATTCCGGGTGGGCCGCCGCCGTATCCGTCAAGATTCGCTCGATCATCACCTTGGTCCAGCCATACGGGTTCGAGGCCCCCAAGGGGTAGCCCTCCACATAGGGGATGGGGTTGCCGGGGTCGTACACCGTGGCTGAGGAGGAAAACACAAAATTGCGGCAGCCCGCCGCCTCCATGGCCCGGCACAGGCACACCGCCCCGCCTACGTTGTTTTCGTAGTACATCAGCGGCTCTTTGACCGATTCCCCCACCGCCTTGTACCCGGCAAAGTGGATTACGGCCTCAATGTCCTCTTTAGCAAACACCGCATCCAACGCCGCCCGGTCGCACACGTCCGCCTCGTAAAAGGCAAAGTCCTTTCCCGTAATCTGCCGGATACGCCGCAGCGCCTCGGGCTTGGAGTTGTAAAAGTTATCCAAGATTACCAGCTCATACCCCTGCTCCAACAACACCACGCAGGTATGGCTGCCAATAAAACCGGCGCCGCCGGTCACTAAAATCTTCCCCATTACTAAGACCTCCTTGCCCCTAGTGTAGATGGATTCGGGCTACTTGTCAAAGAAAATTTCCCCTTTCCCGTAAAAATAAAGCAAACCTTGCAATACGAAGAAACCGGGTCGGTTCCGGTCCCTTCTTGTAATCGCTACGAAAATATGGTACGATGCAAACGAATCAGACATTCACCAGATAAAAAACGGAGAAGGCTATGACGGAAGAACAGATGTGGCAAGCCTTTTGTCACACAAACCATATAGACAAAAACACGAGGCACGATAGCTGGAAGTTCTGCGGCGGCGGCCCCCTCGCCGACGAGCTGGCCCATTTGGTGCTGGCCGGTGTCAAAACGGCGACCGCCAGCACCAAGCTTGCCTATGAAATCGCAGGCGCCGAGCTTCCGAAAGTCGGGACGTACAGTGTGATTCTCTTTGACAACGGGGAAGCCGCCTGCATTATTCAAAACATAAACGTATCCCTTACCCCCTTCCATCAGGTCAGCGCCGCACACGCCTGGAAAGAGGGGGAGGATGACCGCAGCCTGCAAAAATGGCGAGCATCCCACCGGCGTGCTTTTACTCCCGACTATGCATCCGTCGGCCTTGACTTTGATGAAAATGGGGATTGTGTATTGGAAGAATTTAAAGTAGTATACCGGTAACCAAGCCTTGTTGTTACCGGATAGAAACGCAACCTTTGACCCGGAGGCACCTATGAATTATCCCGAATCTCTTGACTATTTGCAAAACATTTACTGGCACGGCATAAAGCTGGGCCTACAAAATATAGAAGAGCTGCTCCAACGACTGGGAAACCCCCAGGAACGGTTGACTGTAATCCATCTTGCCGGCACCAACGGCAAAGGCTCGGCCACAGCCATGCTGTCCGCCATTTTGCAGGCGGCCGGCTTCCGGGTGGGAGCCTACACCTCCCCCCATCTCATCCGCTACAACGAACGGTTTCAAATCAACGGCACCCCCATTTCCGACGAGGACTTTGCGGCCGTTGCCACCCAGGTGGCCGGGGTCTGCGCCCAAATGACGGCCGAGGGCCTGCCCCAGCCCACTGTGTTCGAGGTGCTCACCGCTATGGCCTTTGTCTATTTTGAGCAGCAGGCCGTAGAATATGTGCTGCTGGAGGTGGGCATGGGCGGCCGGTTCGATGCCACCAATGTGGTCAAAAACCCGCTGTTGTGCCTCATCCTATCCATTGGCATGGACCACATGGAATATTTGGGGAACACCTTAGAGCAAATCGCCGCCGAAAAAGCCGGGATTGTTAAGCCCCATCGGCCGGTGGTGCTGTACCACCAAAGCGAAACGGTATACCGGGTGATAGAAGCCGTTTGCCGACAAAACAAAGCCCCCTTGTATTACAATCCAACCCAAACCATCCACGTGCTTTCCGCCGACCTTTCCGGCAGCCGCTTTACCCTAACTACCCCTAACGGCGTTTGGGAAAACGTGGAGCTGGCCCTGCCGGGGGCCTACCAGCTGGAAAACTGTGCGACGGTGCTCCTGGCCTGCCGGGCCCTGCAAGAGGCCGGCGTCCCCTTGCCCGAGGCGGCCATCCGCACCGGCCTGAAAACCGTCCGCTGGCCCGGGCGCATGGAAGTGGTCGCCCAGAACCCCACCCTGATTTTGGACGGGGCCCATAACATCGACGGCATCGCCATGCTGGCCCGCTCCCTGCCCCTGTGCTGCCCCGGCCGGGATATTACGCTGGTGCTGGGCATTTTGGGCGATAAGGAATACGAAAAAATGACGGCCCTGCTGCTTCCCTTGGCTCAAAACGTCGTGCTGACAGAGCCGGATAACGCCCGCCGTCTCCCCGCCGAGGCCCTGGAGCAGGTGGCCGCCCATTTGGGCCGTCCGGCGCCTTGGGAAAAAGACCCGGCGGCGGCTGTGCGGCTGGCCCGGAAGCTGGCCGGGCCGGAGGGCATTGTGCTGTGCGCCGGTTCCCTCTATCTTATCGGCGCTATCCGGAAAAAACTGGAGACTGGCGAACTGTAATTTGGTACACACTCGCAAAGGAGCAAACCCATGATTGACTTTCGCGAAGAACTAAACAAGTTTTCTCCCATTTTGGAAATTGACAGCATCGAGGTCGCCCTCCAAAATGATGAAATGCAGGACGTTTTGGATATGGTGCGCCATTTGGCCGCACAAGGCCACCGCACCACGACGCCCCCGCCCCGGGAATCGAAAAAGTAGGAGGTAGCCTATGCAATGTCCCGTTTGCGGTAGCGTCCTGCCTGCTGGTGGGGTCTGTCCCCGGTGCCATCTGGATACGGCCCTGTACCAAAAGGTACGGCTTACTGCCGCCAAGCTGTATAATAAGGGATTGAGCCAAGCCCGGGAAGGCGACCTTTCCGGGGCAGAGCTGTCCCTGCTGAATAGCCTGAAGTTTGACAAACGCAATAGCGAAGCCCGGAACCTGTTGGGGCTGGTATATTACCGCCGGGGCCGTATGGCCGACGCCCTAAAGCACTGGATTATCAGCACCTCGTTGGAGGACGCCAACAACCCCGCCCGGGGCTATATTGACGATTTGCAGGCCCACGGCCGGGCGCTGGAGCAAGCCAACGACGCTGTACGCATGTTTAACCTGGCCCGCCGCTATCTAATCCAGGGCAGCGACGATTTGGCCATGATTCAGTTAAAAAAGGCCATTAACCTAAGCCCCTACCTATCGGAAGCCCGAAACCTGCTGGCCCTGTGCTACATCCGGGCCGGGGAAGAAAACCGGGCCATCCCCCTGCTGGAGCGGGTGCTGCGGCAGGACAGCGGCAACCCTTTGGCCAAGCACTTGTTAGAGCTTTTGGGCCGCCCGGTGCGGGAGCCGGTACGGGAAGTGAAAAAGCCCCCCCGGGAGCCCCGGGCTGCCAGCCTCCGGGACGCCCCGCCCAACCGGGCCCAAAAAGCCCTGCACCAAAAGCGGATTACCGAGGCCCTGCAAACCTCCCGGCGGCGGCTGCTGGTGATTACCCCCGCCGAAATCCTTGCCTTTGGGCTGGGTATCCTCATCACGGCCGTGGTTAGCTTCACCTTGATTTTCCCGGCCCTGTCCGACGGAAAAAACCGGGAGATTTCCCAACTGACCGACCAGCTGGCCCAGTCCGAAACCGCCCGCACAGCGCTTTCCGAGCAAACCAATAAGCTAAGCAACGAAACCAAACGCCTGCAAGCCCAGCTGGACGAATACCAAAATCAGTCCGACGTGGTGGTGCGCCAAACCCGGCTGACCCAAGCCCAAAGCCTCATTGGCTCCGGGGACTATGGCAACGCCGCCCTGTTGCTGCTGGAGCTGGACGTATCCGACCTGCCGGCGGCGGCCCAGGCTGCTTACGAGGCCGCCAAGGAGGCCAGCTTTGGCCCCGGCGCCCGCAGCTTTTATCAGGCGGCGATGACAGCCTATCAGAGCAGCGATTTGACCACCGCCGAAACCAACTTTGAAAACGCCCTGAAGCTGGCCAACGCCGATACGGATTTTGTCCCCGAGGCCCTGTACTATATGGCCTATATTGCCGAAAGCAAAAACGAGGCCGACCGGGCCAAAACCTATTGGGAGCGAATTGTCAACGAATACCCCGAAAGTGCTCATGGAGAGGAAGCCCGGGAAAGGCTGGGAATGCCCTGAATGCAAGCCAGGGAAAACCCTGCCGCTTTTTAAAACATTCCGCATTTTCAAAGCGGGCGCTGCAAACAGAACCATGGCGGAGTAAATCCTGCCGTCTCTTGCCGCCTTTTCCAAGGTAAGCCCAAAAAAGTACGGTTGTCTTTTTTACCAAGCCAACCGT
Source organism: uncultured Eubacteriales bacterium (assembly GCA_934552695.1). Classification (GTDB taxonomy): domain Bacteria; phylum Bacillota; class Clostridia; order Lachnospirales; family Anaerotignaceae; genus CAKTER01. The sequence continues at coordinate 75 of CAKTER010000117.1, read as the reverse complement.
ACTTTTTTGTTTTCTCTTTTTAATAGATGCTTTTTGACAGCATTTATTGGAATGAAAATTGTTATCATTCTTGAA
>CAKTER010000116.1 GCA_934552695.1 uncultured Eubacteriales bacterium | reverse complement strand
AGCGGATCCCCACCACCTCTGTCATATAACACTCTCCTTATTTAAACGGCGTCCGGCTGTTTTTTCAGCCGCCGCAGCAGTAGTTCCATCGTTAAAACAAAATTGGCGTTGGCCGCCAGCCGCTTCTGGGCCAGCCGCACGGCGTCGATGCGGGCAAATACCCCGGGAATGGTCTCCCCCGCTGCCGCCCGGCGTACCTCCTCCCGGCGGGCCCCATCCAACAGCACGGCTTCCCACCGCCCCTCCGGCAAGGTTAAGGCCGCCAAAACATCCCGGTACCAGGCCAAAAACAAATCCAAAAACTCGGGGCTCCCCTGATAGGGCTTCATTTCCTCGGCCATTTGCATGGCCTCCACGGCGTCCGCCGTTTCCAACCGGCTCAGCCAGCCCCGCACCGCTGCGCTGAGGGCCGCAAACTCCTCGGAGGCCGCCAGCTTGAGGGCCCGGCCCAGGCTGCCCCGGGCCGCCGCCGCAATGTGCCTTGCCTCGGCCCCGCTTTTTCCCGTCCGCCGCTCCAGCTCCGCAAGCAGCAACGGCTCCGGCAGGGGCGAAAGCTCCAGCGCAACCATCCGGGAGCATACCGTAGGCAAAATAGCCTCCCGGTTTTCCGTCAGCAATAAAAACACCGCATAGTCCGGAGGCTCCTCCAGCCCCTTCAGCAGGGCGTTTTGGGCCTGAGGGGTCAGCTTTTCCCCGTGGGGGATGAGAAACACCTTTTTCCCGGGGCCGTCGGGCCGCAGGCTTAGGGCCGCCGTCACCTGCTCCCGAATCTCGTCCACCCCTATGGTCTTTTTCCGCTCTCCCCGCTCGTTCCACCCCGGCTCCACAAACACCACATCGGGATGGAAGCGCCGGGCGGCATAGGCCGTACAGTTGGGGCAGGCCCCGCAGGGAGGCGTCCCCCAGCCGGTGCAGCGCAGGGCCCGGGCCAACAGCAGGGCCAGCGTTAGCTTGCCCATGCCCTCGCTGCCGCAAATCAAATAGGCATGGCTGGCCCGGCCCTCCAGCAGGGTTTGCTCCAGCTGCCCTTTCAGGGCCTCGTTCCCCAGCAGGTCGTCCCAGGTTTGGGGCAAATGCTCCGGCAAAAACGCCGGCCCGGCCAGCCCCCCTTCCCCCAGCACCCGGGCGCTCTTTTTGGGGCTGCGGGCCGCTGGGCTCACAGCAGCTCCTCCACTGCCAGCAGCACCTGGGCGTGAACCTCCTCCGGCGAGAGGGCGGCGTTAATCACCCGGAACCGCTCCGGCTCCCGGCTACACAGCCACCGATACCCGTCGAACACCCGCCGGTGAAAGGCCGCTCCGGCCCCCTCCAGCCGGTCCAGCGCCTGCTGGCCCGTTTTCCGCTTTAGCCCCTGCTCCGGGGTCAGCTCCAAATAAATCGTCCGGTCGGGCCGGGCCATTTCCCAAGCCCGCCGGTTCACCGCCAGCACATAGTCGGCCCCCAGCTCCCGGCCAAAGCCCTGATAGGCCACGCTGGAATCCACATACCGGTCGCAGATTACCAGCCGGCCGGCCGCCAGCGCCGGAACCATGACCTGGGCCGCCAGCTGGGCCCGGGAGGCGGCATACAGCAGGGTCTCGGTTTCGGGGCACATCTCACTGTTTTGGGGATTTAAAATCACCTGCCGCAGGGTTTCGCCAATGGCGGTATCCCCCGGCTCCCGCAAAAACAGGGCGTCAATCCCCCGGAGGGAGAGGGCCTCCCGCAGCCGGGCAATTTGGGTGGACTTTCCCGAACCATCGCCGCCCTCTATGGTGATTAGCTTCCCTTTCATATTCAGACCTCTCCCATCCAAGCTTCTGCTTTCCTTAAGATATCTCATTCTACCACGTTTCCGCTCATTTTCCTAGCTTTTCTTCAGCCGTTTTTCCCGCCCGCCGCTGCGGCCGCTTTTGACGTTCTTCCGGTTTTGTCAGGCCAACTTTTTATACATTCTCTTGTATTCTCGCCTTAAATGGCATACAATTGACATACAAATAGAGGCCAACTCAAGGCCCATGCCGTATCTGTTTTGTTTGTTTTAAGTAAGGAGGGAGCCTTCGGATGAAAAAGAAAACTTGGATCGTCCTGGGGGTCATAGCCGCCGTTGTGGTAATTGCCGGGGCCGTTGCTGTTTCCAACGGGAAAAAAGCCGCTTTTTCGCAGGAAACGGCCCAAATCCGGGATTTGGTCACCTATTACAGCTTTGATGGCAACGTGACCCCCGCCGACAGTCAAATGGTGCTGAGCAAGTCCACACAAAGCGTAAAAGAATTTTTTGTGGAAGAGGGGGACATGGTCAAGGTGGGCGACCCGCTCTTTGTGCTGGATAACGCCACGCTACAGGACTCGTTGACCGCCGCCGAGGCCAGCCTTCAAATCGCCCGTATCAACTACGAAAGCGCCACCGGGGTTAGCCGGGACACCCAGCTTTCTCAAGCCGAAGCCCAGCTGGCTTCGTCCGAGCTAAACCTGACCACCGCCCAGCGGGCCTACGACCGGACGGCGCCGCTGACCGAAGCCGGGGCTGCCTCGCAAGCCGAGCTGGAACAGGCGCAGACGGCGCTGGAATCGGCCCAGCTGGCCTATAACACCGCCAAAACCACCCGGGACAACCTCATCCGTACCCTGGACACTGCCGCCGCTACCGCCGCCGAGCAGGTCAAGCAGGCCGAGGCCCAGCGGGACAGCCTGCAGCGGCAGCTGGACGACACCACGGTAAAGGCCGAGGTGGACGGGCAGGTGGTGGAGCTTTTCGTTTCCGAAAACGAGTCCGTCACCTTGGGCACCCAGATTTTGCAAATTATTAACTACGACACCCTGGAAGTCCAGATTAAAGTAGACGAGTACGACCTAAAAGCCATTCAGCTGGGGAAGGAAGCCACCATCGACATTTTGGCGCTAAACGAGCAGGTCACCGGGAAGGTCACCAAGATTGACCGGGAGGCCACCACCGTTGCCGGGGTATCCTACTTTAACACCACCGTGACCCTGGACCCCGGGGCCGAGCTGCGGCTGGGTATGAGCGTAGAGGTTCGGGTGCCAAACAGCGCCGTTTACGGCGTGGTTACCGTCACCGCCAAGGCCATCCAAACCGATAGCGACGGCAGCGCCTTTGTGTATGTGCAGGACCAAAAGGGGAAGCCCGCAGCAACCCCCGTTACCTTAGGCATTACCGACGGCGTGTATGTGGAAATTACCGAAGGGCTTGCCGCCGGCGATGTGGTGATGGTTCCCACCTTTTCCAGCTCCGATCCCATGGTCAACATGATGAACATGAACGTAGTGGAATAAGCGGGGTGACGAATATGCCGCAGCAAACGATTTTGACCATGCGGGATATTGTAAAGGAATATCCCATGGGCGACGAGGTCGCCGTGGTTTTAAAGCACATCAACCTAACGGTGTATCCGGGCGAGTTTTTGGCGGTGCTGGGGCCCTCGGGCTCCGGCAAGTCCACCCTTATGAACATCATTGGCTGTTTGGACGTCCCCACCTCGGGGGAATACATTTTGTCGGGCCGCCGGATTGCCGACCTTTCGGAAACCGAGCTGGCGGCCATCCGCAGCCGGGAGATTGGCTTTGTATTCCAGTCCTTCCACCTGCTGCCCCGGCAGACCGCCCTGCAAAACGTGGAGCTGCCCCTGATTTACGCCGGAATGCCCCCGGCCCAGCGCCGGGAACGGGCCGCCCAAATGCTCAAACGGGTGGGGCTGGAGTCCAAAATGGACCACCGGCCCAACCAGCTTTCCGGCGGCCAGCAGCAGCGGGTTGCCATTGCCCGGGCCATTTCCACCAACCCCACCATCCTGTTGGCCGACGAGCCCACCGGGGCGCTGGATCAGGCCACGGGGCGGCAGGTCATGGATTTATTCCACGAGCTGCACCGGGAGGGCCGCACCATTATTATGATTACCCACAACCTGGATATTGCCAAAGAGGCCAGCCGGATTGTAACCATTCTGGACGGCCGCTTAACGGAAGGGGGCGGGGACTTTGCTTAAGGAAAGCATCCGCATGAGCTGGGAGAACATCCGGGATAACAAAATGCGGTCGTTTTTGACCACCCTGGGAATTCTCATCGGCGTAGCGGCCATCATTGCCCTCATCACCATCCTCACCGGGATTACCGACGAGGTCAACCGGAAGTTTTTGGAGATGGGCACCAGCAACCTCAGCATTTACGCCACCGGCACCCCCTTAAAGCGCGGGCTCACCGACGCCGAGCTTCAAAAGCTGGAGGCCGTCGATAACGTATCGGGCATTTCCCCCACGGTAAGCCTCCGCTCCGCCGCCGCCACGGCCGAAAAAGGGGTGGTGGAGCCCATTGCCATCGAGGGCCGCAACGAGGTGTTTTTTGACAACGCCACCTCCCTGACCCTGGCGGAGGGCCGCACCTTAAGTGCGCAGGACGTAGCCCAAAAAAACCGGGTCTGCGTTATCAACGACGACCTGCGCCAAAAGCTGTTCCCCTACCAAAGCCCTCTCGGCCAAACCATCCATTTAGAAGGGCAGGCCTACACCGTGGTAGGGTACTTTGCTCCCGAGGATGTAGAGGGGATGGACGCCGCCTTTTCGGCCATGATGGGCCAGGAAAAGGCCGAAGGCACCGCCTATATTCCCTACAAAAACGCCCTGGATATGTCGGGGGCGGCCAAGGTAACGGTGCTGGATGTGTACATGGTAGACAGCATGCACAGCGCCCAAACCATTGCCGACCTCAAGGGTGTGTTAAACGCCGCCGTTAACTACAAGGACGACAGCTACACCATCATCAACATGGAAAGCCTGCTGGACGCCCTGCAAACCTTCCAAAATATGCTGGCCGGGCTGCTGGCCGGCATTGCCGGTATCTCCTTGCTGGTGGGCGGCATCGGCATTATGAACATGATGCTGGTTTCGGTAACCGAGCGCACCAAGGAGATTGGTTTGCGGAAAGCCCTGGGGGCCAAGCCCCGGCAAATCCAAATGCAGTTTATCATCGAATCCATCTTTTTGTCGCTGCTGGGCGGGGTTTTCGGCCTCATCCTGGGCATTGCCATCGCCGCCCTGGCCGACAACATCATCAACGTACCTTTCACGCTGTCGGAGGGGGCCATTGTGCTGGGCCTTGGGTTCTCTACCGCCGTTGGCATTATTTTTGGCTGGACGCCGGCCAAGCGAGCCAGCGAGCTAAACCCCATCGACGCCCTGCGGACGGAATAAGCCGGAAAGCCAGCCGGTTCTGCGGGAAACACCCCTTTTTATCCGGCCCTTTCACACCAAGCGCCTGCCTCGCCCGCAGGCGCTTGGTTTTGGTTATGGGAACCGCCGTTGGTTTTCTCTGCCGGCCCCG
>CAKTER010000115.1 GCA_934552695.1 uncultured Eubacteriales bacterium | reverse complement strand
AACTGGTGAACCATATCCGCCTGCCGGGGGCTGCCCAAAAAACCGGTGGCAATGGCGTCAAAATACCCGGCCCGCTTTTTCCATTCCTCGGTAAAGGCCATAAAGTGGTCGGTCATATCCACCATTTGGAAGCTGTCGTAGGCGGTTTGGTTCGATAAAACGGCGGTAGGCATGGGACAGGCCCGAACCCCCATGACGGACAGGACGGGTAGGGCCGCCGTAAGCGAACATCCGCCCAAGCCGGAAAGGTCATTGATTAGTGCGACTCGTTTCATATGGATTTCCTCCCATTGCAATCACCGGCGCTATCCCGGAAGCACTGCTGGCAATGGCTTCGGGCTGCTGGCTCATTTGAGGGTAAAAATGATTTATCTACACATTATAGCATACCCCAACGGGATTTACACGCTTTTTTTCGGGCGGTTAAACGGAAAAAGGCCCCTCCGGCTGCCGGCCGAAAGGGCTTCGATTTAGCCAATGGTGTTGCTCAGGTAGCCAATGCCTTCGATAAAGCACAACACGGCGTCGCCGGACTGTAGGTATTTCCCGTCCGGTTGCCCCAGCACCACGCCAGAGGGAGTGCCGGTGGCGATAATCGTCCCGGCTTGCAGGGTCATCCCGGCGGAAAGCTCGGCAATAATTTGGGGGATGGAATGAATCATGAATCCCGTGCGGCTCTTTTGCCGCAGCTCCTTGTTGACCCATAGGCAGATTTTTTTATCCAAATCGTCACCAAACTCGTCCCGGGTGACAATCCAGGGGCCCATCACCGTGAACCCGTCCAGGCTTTTGCCCAAATACCATTGCTTGTGCCGCTTTTGGATGGTGCGGGCCGATAAATCGTTGAGGATGGTATAGCCGAACACATAGTCCAGAGCCGTTGCAGGGGTGGCTTTGTAGCAGTCCCGGCCGAGGATGACCGCCAGCTCCACCTCGTAATCCAAATCGTCCACGATGTCAAAGTGCCCGTTTAGGGCGGTGTCCGGGTCGGCGGCCCGATTGACCCGCTTGGAAAAATAGACGGCGTCCTCCGGGGCCCGAACCCCTATTTCGTCGGCATGCTCCCGGTAGTTCAGGCCCAAACAAATCACGTCCTGCCGGGGATGTGGAAGGGGGGCTTTCAGCCGCACGTCCCGGCCGGGGAGCATGGGCCGCTGCAAGGCCGCCCGATACAGGGCCTCCATATCCCGGTTTTCGTCCAGCAGCAGCGCATTGCAGTCCGGGTACTCGGTCAGGGGATAGACCCCGTCCTTAGCCGGGGATAAAAAGCCCAGGCTGGTGGTGCCGTTGTGCTCAAAGGTCAAAAGCTTCATGGGGTGGTCTCCTTTCTGGCCTCTGTTTCGGCAGGTAAGGTGGGCAGCGGGGGAAAGCTGACGGTGATGGCAGTTCCCTGCCCTTCTTCGCTTTCCAGCCGGATTTTGGCATGGTGCCGCAGGGCAATGTGCTTGACAATAGCCAGACCCAGCCCGGTGCCGCCGGTCTCCTTGCTGCGGCTTTTATCCACCCGGAAGAATCGCTCGAACACCCGGCCCTGATATTTGGCCGGGATACCGATGCCGGTGTCCTTCACCTTCAGGTCAATGGTCTGGGGGCTGCGGGCCAGGGTGACGCACACGCTGCCGCCGGGCTTGTTGTACCGCAGGGCGTTGTCGCACAGGTTATACACCAGCTCTTCCAGCTGCTGATGATCGCCCAAAACCATCTCCGATTGCCCTTGGGCGCTGATTTTTACCTTCAGCTTTTCGGCTTGCAAAAACAGGGAGTCAATGGTATTTTCCACAATGGGCCACAGGTCTACCGGCTGGGGCTCCTGCTCTGCCGGCGGGGCGGCGTCCAGCTCCGAAAGCTCGATGATATCGCCGATGAGCCCAATGAGCCGGCCGGCCTCGTGGTGGATGCGGGCGGCAAAGTTTTGCACATCGGCCCCTTGGGCCAGCCCGGTCTCGATGAGCTCGGCATAGCCGGAAATGCTGGTTAGGGGCGTTTTTAACTCGTGGGACACGTTGGCGGTAAATTCCTGCCGCTCCTTTTCCAGCTCGGCCTTTTTCAGCTGCTGCTCCCGGATGGCGTAGGCAAAGGGCGCCAGCTCCTTGTAGGGGATATGCTCCTCACTATGGTCGATGTTTTGGGCCATGGCCACAATGGGCCGCACCAGCGACCGGGTGAGAAAGATGGACATGACCACCGACAGGGCCACCAGGCACAGGCCGATGATAAGTATCGCCGGGATAGCCTTATCGTAAATGGCGTACATGGTGCGGGCATTCACCGCCAGCCGGACAATGTTGCCATCGGCCAGCCGAATGGCATAATAGTAGGTCCTGTATCCCAAGGTGTCGGAGGTCCGGCTGGATTCGCCGGTGCCCTCGGCCAGGGCTTCCTGTACCTCGGGCCGGTCCAGATGGTTGGCCATGGTCTCCTTTTCGCTATCGCTTTCAAATAAAACCTGGCCCTCCGGGTCGATGAGGGTAATACGGGCCCCCTCCAGCGTAAACTCCCCCAGCTCGTCGGGGGCTTCCAAATGGGGATAGGCCGCCGCTACGGTCTCGGCCACATGGCGGACATCCCCCCGCACCTGCCGGTCGAAGGCCCGGTAAAACACGCCGATGGTAAAGGCCCCGGTCAGCAGCATGGAAAGCACCCCGATAAGGATGAGCCGGCTATTGATTTTATCTTCCAAAACGCTTCACTCCTTTCGCCCCGGGGAACCGGACTTTATTCCAGCTTGTAGCCTACGTTGCGAACGGTTTTGATTTGTGCCCCGCAGGCCCGCAGCTTTTGCCGCAGGGTTTTGATGTGCATATCCACCGTGCGGCTCTCGCCTTCAAAATCCATGCCCCAAACCCGGTCCAACAGCCGTTCCCGGCTGAGCACGATGCCCGGGTTTTGCAAAAAGTATTTTAATATTTCATATTCCTTAAACGTCAAAACACAGGGTTCGCCGTCGGCGGTGACCTGATGCTTGCCGTCATCCATGGTAATTCCGCCAAAGCTCAGGGTCTCGGAGGCTTCCACGTCGAACCGGCGCAGCATGGCCCGCACCCGGGCGATAAATTCCATAATACCAAAGGGCTTGGTCAGGTAGTCGTCGGCCCCCTCGTCCAGCCCCCGGACGGTGTCAATCTCGCTGCTTTTGGCTGTCACCATCATAATGGGCAGTTTCCGGGTACGCACGTCCTCCCGTAGCTGGCGCAAAATGCTCAGGCCATCTTCCCCGGGCAGCATAATATCCAGCACAATCAGGTCAGGCAGCCGTTTTTTTAGAGCGGCAAAAAAGCTTTTCCCTTCCGAAAACTCGGCGGTCTCGTACCCGCTTTTTTGCAGGGCATAGCTTTCCATCTGGCGGATGTTATCGTCGTCCTCTACAATATAAATCATTTTCCTCACCCGCTTTTAAGTATAAAGGGTTAGAGTGGATTGGACAAGGCGTATTTTTGCTGATACTTCCGGAACGAGGCCTCGTAGTCCCCACCGGCCTGGGCCTTGATGTCGTGGAGGTAGGCGTGGGTCTCGAAGCTGTTGCGGCCTACCTCGATGAGGCACACGGCAATGTTGCTGCAATGGTCGGCCGCCCGCTCCAGATTGGTTAACATATCCGAAAACACAAAGCCGGTCTCCAGCGAGCAGCTGCCTTTTTGCAGCCGGACGATGTGCCGGTCCCGCAGGGTCAGCCGTAGCTGGTCAATGACCTCCTCCAAGGGCTCTACTTGCTGGGCCGCATGCAGGTCGTTTTCGGCAAAGGCCTTCAGGGCCAAATCCACCACCTCATAGAGGGCGTTGCAAATGGTCTCCAGCTCGGACCGGGCCTCTTCCGAAAAGCTAAGCTTTTTATTCGCCAGCTCCCGGGCAGATTCCGTCAGGTTCACCGCATGGTCGCCCAGCCGCTCCAAATCGCCGATGATGTGCAGCAGCGTCGAGATGCGGCGGCTGTCGGCGTCGGACAGGCTTTTGGCCGAAAGCTTGACCAGATAGGTGCCCAAATGATCCTCGTAGGCGTCCACCTGCTCTTCCTTTTCGTGGATGGCGGCGTCTCGTTCCGGCGTGTAGCTGCGGAGCTGCTCCAAAGCCGAAAAGAGCATTTCCTTGGCGGTGTGGGCCATTTGGATGGTCACCTCGTGGGCCTGGGACAGGGCCACAGCGGGCACACCCAAAAACCGTTCGTCCAGCAGGGAGGTTTGCTCCTTTTGGTCCCGAATGGTCAAACAGGCCAGCCGTTCCAGCTGGCGGTTAAAGGGCAGCAAAACGGCGGTAGCCAAAATGTTGAAAATGCTGTGAACCAGGGCAATCCCGGCCTGGGTAGCGGGCTGAGCTACGAAGTCCCAGGCAAGCACGGATTTGAGAGAATAAAAAGCAATCAAAAATACCGTGGCGCCAATGATGTTAAAGTACAAATGCACCAAAGCCGCCCGCCGTGCGTTGGTATTGGCCCCTACCGAAGAAATCATGGCGGTCACGCAGGTGCCGATGTTTTGGCCCAAAATAATGGGGATAGCCGAGCCAAAGGTGATTTGGCCGGTGGCGCTGAGGGCCTGCAAAATCCCTACCGAGGCGGAGGAGCTTTGGATGATACCGGTGAGGATGGCCCCGGCGGCCAGCCCCAGCAGCGGATTGCTGAACATGGTGAACAGCCGGGTAAACTCCGGCATATCGGCCAGAGGCTTTACGGCGGCGCTCATGGTTTCCATGCCAAACATTAAAATGGCAAAGCCCAAAAGGATGGTACCGGTATCCTTTTGCCGGGAGGTTTTGCCGCCCATGTAGAGGATGATGCCGATGACGGCCAAAATAGGCGAAAACGTGGAGGGCTTTAGCAGATTGATGAGCAGGCTGCTGCCGCTGAGGCCCGTTAGGCTCAAAATCCATGCCGTGACCGTGGTGCCGATGTTGGCGCCCATGATTACGCCTACGGCCTGATGCAGCTGCATAATCCCGGAATTGACAAACCCGACGACCATAACGGTGGTGGCCGACGAGGACTGGATAACGGCCGTAACCCCCAGCCCCAGCAAAAGCCCCCGCCAGGTGCTGGAGGTGAGGCGTTCCAAAATGGACTTCAGCTTGCTGCCGGCCTGCTTTTCCAGGGCCTCGCCCATTTTGCTCATGCCGTATAGGAACATGGCCAGTCCCCCCAGCATGGTAAATACGTTATAAATCGTCATGGTATACTCCTCCTTTATCGCTACCCAGTATACCGGGGATTTGTAAAGCCGAAGGGGGGCGAAATGTAAAATTTGTGTAAAACCGGGAGAAAATGCTCATGTACGGTAAGGAAGCAAGCAACCGAAAACAAGAGATAGACCGCCAGCACTACACTATTCCGAACCA
>CAKTER010000114.1 GCA_934552695.1 uncultured Eubacteriales bacterium | reverse complement strand
TCCTCTCGTTCATTGATATAAATATATCACAAATTTTGTCCAAAAGGAAGTGCTCCCGGCGGCAGAAGCAAAAAAATCCGGGATAAGTGGGCCCGGCCTTCATAGACTGAAACGAATGGACGGTAACGGCGATACGAAGGGGGCTGCTATGGGGCGCAAGGGAGTGCTGGCCGGGACTTTGGTGTTGTTTGCGGCCAATCTGGCCACCCGGGGGATTGGGTTTTTGTACCGCATTTATATGTCCCAAGCCATTGGCGCCGAGGGCATGGGCCTGTACCAGCTGTTTATGCCCCTGTACCTGTTGGCCTGGACCATTACCGCCGCCGGGTTTACCACCACGGTGTCCCGGCTCACAGCGCAGGAATGCGCCCGGGGCGAAGCGGGCAACAGCCGCCGGGTCTTACAGATTGCTACCCTATTCAGCGGCGGACTGGGGGTGCTTTTGGGGCTGGGCCTGTACCGGGGGGCGGGTTTTCTGGCCCGGCTGGTCTTTCGGGAGGAACGGCTCATCCCCTCTCTGCGGTTACTGGGGCTGGCATTTCCCTGTATGGCCATGGGCAGCTGTATTCGGGGGTATTTTCATGGGCTGCAGGAGCCGGAAGCCCCGGCGCTTTCGCAGATTTTGGAGCAAACGGTGCGGATTGCAGCTGTGTTTTTGCTGATTTCCCATCGTCCGCCGGAGAGCCTGGCCCAGGCCTGCCGCTATGCCACAGCGGGAATTGTAGCCGGTGAGGTTTTATCGTTTTTGTTTGTGCTGGTCTGGTACCGGCGTCAAAAACTACAACGAACGGCAGCCACCCTGTCCCGGCGGGAGGCGTTGCAAACCGTGCTTGCCATGGCCCTCCCCTTAACAGCCAACCGAATGACCGGGGCCCTGCTTTCCACGTTCGAAAACATCCTCATCCCCCAACGGCTCCAGCTGTATACCGGGGCCGGCGAAAGCGCTTTGGGCCAATACGGCCAGCTGACGGGGATGGCCATGCCCCTGGTGCAGCTGCCCTCGGCCCTGCTTTTGGCGGTAGCCACGGCACTGGTACCGGCGCTGAGCCGGGCGCTCGCTGTCCACAACGGCCGCCGCATTGACGCTGTTTTATCCCGGGCGCTGCTGCTCTCCTTTGGGCTGGCCTTTGGGGCCGCTGCGGTGTTTTGGGGACTCTCCTCCCCTCTGTGCCGGACCCTGTACCGGCAGGAATCCCTGGGGCCGCTGGTATTTAAAATGGGGTTTTTGTGCCCCTTTTTGTATGTACAGATTACGTTGGGGGGAATTTTGAATGGCCTGGGCCTGCACACGTTTTTGTTAAAAATGAGCGTAGGCTCCTCTCTCATCACCATGGGTTTTATTTACGGGCTCATGCCCCTTTTTGGGCTGGACGCCTTTTTGGCCGGGTGGCTGTGCGCTCTGGTAGTTACCGTGGGCTTGAGTATGCGCCGTCTGGCCCGGGAGGCCTTTGTCCGGCTGGACTTGCTGAATTGGGTGCTAAAACCGGGGCTTTCGGCGGGATGTGCCGTGCTGGCCGGGCGGGGGTGTCTGGTTATGTGGGGCAACTGCGGCTGGGGTCTGTGGCCCTCTCTTTTGCTGCTGCTGCTGGTATATGCTGGGGGCTTGCACCTCAGCGGCTGCCTGCGCCTTTCCCGGCTGGGGCGATTGTGGCGGCAGGTATTTGGGAGCAGGAAATCATAACAGGGCAAACAGCATAAAACCGGGGGGAATGAATCGGTAAAATTGTTAATTTTTCCATCAAAGTGCTGTATTCTTAAAAAGAATCTGGACAAGGCTACTCCAATCTGCTATACTAAACTCATCGAACAGGTTCAATTATCTGTTTGCCTTTGTTGCCAAACCGGTCGTCTGGCCCCGGCTTTACTGGTCAGAAAATCTATTTAAATTGGAGGATCACTATGGAGTATTTGTTGACTGATTTTCAGAAGGAAATGCAGAAGTTTGCTGCCGACTGGGCCAAAAAAGAGCTGGCTCCCGTTGTGACCGAATGCGACCGCAAGGGCGAGTTCCCCATGGAAGTGTTCAAAAAGTACTACGATGCCGGTTTCACCACCATGGGCCTGCCCGAAAAGTTCGGCGGCCAGGGCCTGTCCGCTCTGGATATGGTTCTGATTAACGAAGAAATCGCTAAGATCGACGCCGGTTTCATGGTCAGCGCTGGCTGCTCCGAGCTGGCTTTCCTGCCCATTATGAACGGTGGTACCGATGAGCAGATCCAGTTCTATCTGGACTTCGTTCTGAACGGCGGCATTGCCTCCTTCGGTCTGACCGAGCCCGACGCCGGTTCCGACGCCGCTGCCTGCCGCACCACCGCTGTCCGCGATGGCGACGACTACATCCTGAACGGCCGCAAGTGCTTCATCACCAGCGCCGGTCTGGCCGATGTATTCACCATCTTTGCTACCGTTGACAAGTCCAAGGGCGTTAAGGGCCTGACCTGCTTCATGGTAGAGCGGGATCGTCCCGGCGTTTCCATTGGTAAGGAAGAGGATAAGATGGGTCTGCGTCTGTCCAACACCGCCGACGTGGTTCTGGAAGACGTTCGTGTACCTGCCTCTCACCGTGTAGGTCCCGAAGGCAAGGGCTTCAACCTGGCTATGATGACTCTGGACCACACCCGCGGCACCGGTTCCGCCGGCGCTCTGGGTATTGCTCAGCGGGCTCTGGACGAATCCGTGGCCTATGCTAAGACCAGAAAGACCTTTGGTAAGCCCATCATTGCCAACCAGGGTATCTCCTTCATGCTGGCTGACATGGAGATTCAGATTCAGGCGGCCCGGGCTCTGCTGTGGCACTGCGCCCGCATGATCGACTGCGGCGTGACCGACACCAAGCTGGGCTCCTGCACCAAGGTGTTCGTTTCCGACACCACCATGAAGGTCACCACCGACGCTGTTCAGGTTCTGGGTGGCTACGGCTACAGCCGCGAGTATCCCGTGGAGAAGCTGATGCGCGACGCCAAGATTTGGCAGATCTTCGAAGGCACCAACCAGATCCAGCGTATGGTTATCGGCGGTACTCTGGCCCGCTAATTCTCTGTACATTCCAAGCCCCGGGCTTCCGGGGCTTTTTTCTTTTTGCTGCCCTCTTGTCTTTTGGCAGGAAAAAGTTTTTAAAACCTATTGACATCCTACAGCATTTTGGATATAATCACTTCCAACACAACAAACCGTTGATTCGGAGGAGTACCAACGTAGGATTACCCCAGAGAGCTGCCGGTGGTGGAAAGGCAGTGTAAGAAGCGATTGGGAATGGACCGATGAGGGCGAACCGAAAGAGTTTTCGAGTAGGGGCAGACGGAGTGGCTCACGTTATCGGGCCGGGCGCTTGTTAGAGCGCACTGAGTGGACGAGTATCGTCAAGCCGGGTGGCACCGCAGGAATTTGAGTCCTGTCCCAGCAAGGAATTGTTGTTGGGGCGGGCTTTTTTTATACCCTGCCCCCGAAAAGAAAGGAGAATGAACATGTCTGTGAACAAAATCCCCTACAAAACCTATCTTTCCGAGGAAGAACTGCCCCAAGCCTGGTACAACGTCCGGGCGGATATGAAAACCGACCATCGGCCGATGCTGAACCCCGCTACCCTACAGCCCTGCACCGTGGCCGATTTGGAGCCGGTGTTCTGCACCGAGCTGGCCAAGCAGGAGCTGAATACCACCGACCGGTTCATTCCCATTCCCGACGAGGTTTTGGATTTTTACAAAATGTATCGGCCTTCGCCTTTGGTACGGGCCTATTGCTTGGAAAGGGCGTTGGACACGCCGGCTCATATCTACTACAAGTATGAGGGCGGGAATACCAGCGGCAGCCACAAGCTGAACTCCGCCATCGCCCAGGCCTATTACGCCAAGGCGCAGGGATTAAAGGGTGTGACCACCGAGACCGGCGCCGGCCAGTGGGGAACGGCCCTTTCCATGGCCTGCGGGTACTTTGGTCTGGACTGCAAGGTGTTTATGGTAAAGGTTTCGGCGGAGCAAAAGCCCTACCGGAGAGCTGTGATGGAAACCTATGGCGCCAATGTGACCCCCTCCCCTTCCAACACCACCGAGGTGGGCCGGAAAATGCTGGCCGAAAACCCCGACAGTACCGGCAGCCTGGGGAATGCCATTTCCGAGGCCGTGGAGGTGGCCGTCACCACTCCCGGGTATCGGTATGTATTGGGAAGCGTTTTAAACCAGGTGCTGCTGCACCAGACCGTGATTGGGCTGGAAGCCAAAGCGGCTATGGAAAAAATCGACGAGTATCCCGACATTTTGATTGGCTGTGCCGGCGGCGGTTCCAACTTGGGCGGCCTGATGGGCCCCTTTATGGCGGACCGGTTGGCCGGGAAAAAGGCCCCCCACTTTATTGCGGTGGAGCCTGCCTCCTGCCCGTCCCTGACCCGGGGCCGGTTTGCTTACGACTTCTGCGACACCGGCCGGGTGACTCCGCTGGCCAAAATGTATACCCTTGGCTCCTCGTTCCTGCCTTCCCCCAACCATGCCGGCGGCCTGCGCTACCATGGCATGAGCCCGATTTTATCGGAGCTGTACCACGACGGGTATCTGGATGAGGCCCGGGCTGTGGAACAGACCAAGGTGTTCGAGGCGGCCGAGCTGTTTGCCCGGGTGGAAGGCATTTTGCCCGCCCCCGAGTCCTCTCACGCAATCCGGGTCGCTATCGATGAAGCCCTGAAGTGCAAGGAAACCGGCGAAGCCAAAACCATCCTGTTTGGCCTGACCGGCACCGGCTACTTTGACCTGAGCGCCTACATGAGCTATAACAGCGGCAAAATGACCGACTACGTTCCCACCGACGCCGACCTGGAAGTGGGCTTCAGCAAGCTGCCTAAGGTAGAAGGCTAAGGCTTCTCTGCCCTCCCTTTTCGATTCGAACGCTCTCCTCCGACTATGAATCATGTATAAATCCCTCCGGTTTGGTCATGCTTAACCAAAAAGGAGGGATTTTTTATGGACTTTTTGACTAGCCAGACCCGGGAGAACCTGATGCGGGCCTTTGCCGGGGAATCCCAGGCTCGAAACCGCTACACCATTGCCGCAGAGGTAGCCCGGCGGCAAAACCTATTTGTCATTGACCGGCTGTTTACCTTTACGGCCAATCAGGAAAAGGAGCACGCCGCTATTTTTTACCGGCATTTGCAGCCGCTGGCCGGGAGCCATTTGACGGTGGAGGGAACCTATCCTGTGGACTTGGGTACGGATGTGACCGCTCTCCTGCGGGCCGCCCAGCATAACGAGTGGGAGGAATACGACCCGGTGTACCAAGACTTTGGCGAGGTGGCCAATCGGGAGGGCTTCCCCAAAATAGCCGCCTCGTTTTTCCAAATTGCCGAAATCGAACGG
>CAKTER010000113.1 GCA_934552695.1 uncultured Eubacteriales bacterium | reverse complement strand
CGTGCTGTGCCTGCTGCTGGGCCGAAAGCCCCGGACGGAACCGTGAATAAAAAAGAACGACCCGGGCTTAGGCTCGGGTCGTTTGGCTGGGGTTACAAAAGAATGCAGGACCTACCGGGGCGGGCTTTGTTGTACAGCACGGGGACAGGCTCCCCGGTGCGGGGACAGTCCCGCAGGGGCAGGACAAACCGCCGGACGGTGTAAAGGACGTTGTTGACGGTGTAGGAAACGCAAAGAATCCGGGCGAACCGAGCGCCGTCCCAAGGGGAGAGGCGGGCGGCTAAGGTGTTGACCTTAAACCACCAGCAGGTGCGAACATACAGGACGGTGCCGGTGGTTTGTAAGCCCTGCGCTTGCAGAGACTTGGTCGGTAAGCCGAAAAAGTGAAGGGGGTGCATGGAGGCCTCCTTTCCGTTAGCGGGTGCGTTCGTGCCGGTCCAGCTTGCGGTATTGGATGGCTTCGGCCAAGTGCCGGGCCGTAATTTGAGGGCTACCGGCCAAATCGGCAATGGTACGGGCTACCTTCAAAATCCGGTGATAGGCCCGGGCCGAAAGCCCCAGCTGGTCGAAGGCGGTTTTCAGCAGGGCGGCCTCGGGCGCTCCCAGGGGGCAGAACCGGGTGATTTGTTCTGCCGAAAGCTGGCTGTTAAAGCGAATGCCCTCGTTTTGGTAGCGCTCCGCCTGGACGGCCTGAGCCCGCAGCACCCGTTCCCGGATGGCGGCGCTGCTTTCCTGGGGCCGGGCGTGATTTAAATCGTCGTAGGGGACGGCGGCGGCCTCCACCATCAAATCCATCCGGTCCAGCAAGGGGCCGCTGATTTTCCCGGTATAGCGGGCAATCTCCCGGGGGGTACACCGGCAGCGGGCGGGGTCGCCCCGATACCCGCAGGGGCAGGGGTTCATGGCGGCAATCAGCATAAAGTCCGCCGGATAGGTCAGGGTACCGCCTACCCGGGCAATGGTGACGGCTTTGTTTTCCAGAGGCTGGCGCAGGGTTTCCAGCACGTTTCGGGGGAACTCCGGCAGCTCGTCCAAAAACAGGACGCCGTTGTGGGCCAGACTAATCTCTCCCGGCTTGGGTACCCGGCCGCCTCCCGCCAGCGCCGAGGCGGAAACGGTGTGGTGGGGCGCCCGGAACGGCCGGGTGCGTACCAGGCTTTCGTCCCCGGTCAAAAGCCCGGCCACGCTATAGAGCTTGGTGACCTCCAGGCTTTCCTCGAGGGTAAGGGCGGGGAGGATTCCCGGCAGGCGTTGGGCCAGCATGGTTTTCCCGCTGCCCGGGGGCCCAATCATCAGCAGGTTATGACGGCCGGCGGCGGCAATTTCCAGCGCCCGCTTCACATTTTCCTGCCCTTGTACGTCGGCAAAGTCCGGCAGGGCCGCCGCTTGTGCCGGAGGGAGGCCCGGCGGCGGCGCATAGGGGGCGGGCAGCTGAGGCAGGGTGGCCAAGGCCAATAGCTGGGACAGGCTTTCCACCGGGTAGACCTCCACCCCCTCGACCAAAGCGGCTTCCCGGGCGTTTTGCGGGGGGACGATGCACCGGGTCACCCCGGCGTCCCGGGCGGCGCAGACCATGGGCAGCACGCCGTTGACCCGGCGGAGGGTGCCGTCCAGCGATAGCTCGCCCTCCAGCAAAAAGCCGTCCAGCGCCCCCGGCGGGATAACCCCGGCACATTGCAGAAGGGCCACGGCAATGGGCAGGTCGAAGGCCGGGCCCTCTTTTTTGAGGTCGGCGGGGGCCAGGTTGACGGTAATCCGCTGAAGAGGGAAGTTGAGGCCGGAGTTTTTGATGGCGGTGCGTACCCGTTCCTTCGATTCCTTGACGGCGGAATCCGGCAGGCCCACCAGCTCAAAGGAGGGCAGGCCGTTGCTCACGTCCACTTCTACATCCACCAAAACCCCTTCGATGCCTTGCAGGGCACAGCTTTTTACCTTTGCCAGCATACAAATCCCCCTTTTGGGTGCTCCGGGGGAAAAACCTCCGGGACCGATGATTCTGTTGACTTTATGATACCAGCGGGAAGGAAAAAGTGCAATAAATTCTGGAAAAATCCGGGGCCGGAGCCTTTGGCCGGCGGCGGAGGAGAAGCGCAATTTTTTGCATGAGACGGCGGACTTCCCTTGTATTTTTGGGGACTTGCGATTATAATGGATGAAAACAAAAACAGGACGAGTTCCGGCCCCCGGGGCGGGAACGGGAGGACGCTTATGCCGCACAATCAGCCCGGCCGGGAGCCGGGGCAGGCTTATAAAAAAATATCGGTCGTTATTTTTTTGGTGGTTATCGTGTACCTGTTGGGACAGCTGGTGGGGCTCTTCCGGCAGGAAACGCCGGAGGTGGAGTCGGTACGGATGGGGACGCTGGATTTGCCGGTGTCCTTTGAGGGGCTTATCATCCGGGACGAGCAGGTGTATACCAGCAGCACCGCCGGGGCGGTGACCTATTATTATACCGAGGGCGACCGGCTGAAAAAGAACAGCCTGGTGTGCCAGGTACGGGCCGACGGGACGGCGGAAAAGATTGAAGCCCAGCTGGCGGCGTTGGACGAAAGCCTGTTGGCCCAGCAGCGGGAGCGGGCGGACATTTCCCCTTATAAAAACGATATTGCCGCCGTAGAAAAAAAGATTGGCGATTTGGTGTATTCCTATAACAGCAAAATGAACAACTTCAGCCTGTCGGGCTTGGCAGGCTTCCGCAGCCAGCTGGAGCAGCAGCTGGCCAAGCGGACCCAGCTGTGGATGCTGGGAGGACAGGACACCGGCGGGGAGCTGAACGCCCAAAGGGAGGGGTTCGAGGCCCAGCTTTCCTCCAGTGCGGTGAGCGTGACCAATACCGATACCGGGGTGCTTTCGCTGTATTACGACGGCCGGGAGGAAACCCTGACCCCGGAGAACCGGACGGAGGTGACTCCGGAGCAGATGGGGGCTCGGAACCCGGTGGAACGGATCCTCACCTCTGCCGCTACGGTGGAGGAGGGGGGCGTGTTGTTTACGCTGGTGCGCTCCAACACCTGGTATGTGGTGGGGTATTTGGACAACGAGGATGTGGCCGGGTGGGAAGCCGGGGACAGTATGACGCTGAGCGCCCAGGTTGAGGAAGCCGAGGTGGAAGTGGCCGTTGTGGTGGATAGCCTGACCTTGGGCGATACCACCGCCCAGGTGGTGTTTCGCACCGACCGGCAGATGCAGGACTTTTTGGGCCAGCGGAGCCTGACCTTTTCGGTGAAGGGCAGCCTGTACGAGGGGCTGAAGATTCCCAATACGGCGCTGGTGGAAAAAACGCTTTTAAAAATCCCCCGGGATTGCTTGCGGGAAAGCTTGGACGGATACCATGTGATTCGCCGGAGCGGCAGCGGGGATGAGCTGCTGGCGGTGAATATCCTCCGGAGCGACGAGGAAAGCATTTATCTGTTGCAGGATTACGAGGGCGGCCTGAAGCTGGGAGATACCATTTTGCAGGGCACCGGCGAGGCGGCCACGGCCTATACGGTGGCCGACGCCACATCC
Organism: uncultured Eubacteriales bacterium; assembly: GCA_934552695.1. Classification (GTDB taxonomy): domain Bacteria; phylum Bacillota; class Clostridia; order Lachnospirales; family Anaerotignaceae; genus CAKTER01. The sequence goes on along the minus strand of CAKTER010000113.1, from coordinate 1,851 downwards.
TATCAGGGCGTGTATGTGGTTAACAGCTCGGTAGCGGCCTTTACCGTGGTAGAGGTGCTGGCCCAAAATGCGGACTATGCCATTGTGCGGCCCTCGACCCGGAGCAGCGGCTTGCAGGTGTACGACAACATTGTTTCCGATGCCAGCTCGGTGCAGGAGGGCGAACAGATTTACTAAGCCGGATCATTTTAGGAAAGAAGGCAGACAGATGCTTGCAGAAAATTTACAGGAAGTACGGGCCGAGATCGAAGCGGCGGCCCGCCGGGCGGGACGAAATCCGGAGGATGTTCTGCTGTTGGCGGTGACAAAAACCCATCCCGTGGCGGTGGTGCGGGAGGCCATTGCCGCCGGGCTGACGGAGCTGGGGGAAAACCGGGTGCAGGAGCTTTTGGAAAAGCAGGCGCAAATCACCGACCCTGTCCGGTGGCACCTGATTGGGCATTTGCAGACCAACAAGGTGAAAAACGTGGTGGGCCGGGTGGCCCTCATCCACTCGGTGGAAAGCCTGCGCCTGGCGGAGGAGATTAGCCGGAAGGCGGTGGCCCTGGGCTTGGTACAAAACGTTTTGGTGGAGCTGAACATGGCGGGGGAGGAATCGAAGTTTGGCATAAAGCCGGAGGAATGCCGGGCGTTTTTACGGCAGATTGCACCCTTGCCGGGGTTAAAGGTAAAAGGCTTGATGACCGTGGCGCCTTTTGTGGAAGATCCTGAACGAAACCGGGTATATTTTCGGCAGATGCGGGAATTATCGGTTGACATCGCCGCCGAAAAATTAGATAATGTAGACATGGAACACCTGTCCATGGGTATGAGCAACGACTTCGCCGTAGCGGTGGAGGAAGGGGCCACCATCGTGCGGGTAGGCACCCGATTGTTCGGGGAACGAACGTATCCGGTTTAAAAGTATCCGGTTTAAAACAAGGAGGAACTGGCAAATGGCTGGGATTTTTGATAAAATGCGGGACATGATGTTCGGCAGCTATGAGGACGAGGACGAATACGAGGACGAGGATTTCCGGGACGAGGACTATGACGAAGCCGAGGAGGAAGCCCCCCGGAGCGGCCGGAAATGGGAGATGCCCCGGCTGCGGGAGCCTAAAAAGGAGGCTCCGGCGGTTGCCAGCAGCTACGAAAGCCTGCGGAACCGGGCCGAAAGCCAGGACTTTAGCTATACCCCCCGGACTTCGGTGCGGCGGAGCCAGGCGCAGGTGGTGAGCATCCAGGCCAATGTGCTGATGAATGTGGTGGTGTTAAAGCCCGAGTCCTTTGAGGACGCCCAGGAGATTTGCGACCAGATTAAAAGCAACAATCCGGTGGTGGTCAATCTGGAGCAGGCCGAGTATCCCACGGCCCAACGGATTATGGACTTTTTGAGCGGCACCTGCTACTCCCTGAATGGGTCGTTGCAGCGGGTGGCCAATAACATCTTTATTATTGCCCCCGAAAACGTGTCCATCAGCGGGGATATGAAGGAAGAACTGAAAACCAAGGGCGTGCTGCTGCCTTGGGCGTCTTCCGCAGAATAACGGAGGAGCCTATGCAGGGAATTTTGATTAGTGCGATCTCCATATTTTTCCGGCTGTTTTACATTCTGATTTTTATCCGGATCGTACTTTCCTGGCTGCCATTGGGGCAAAACCCGCTAACCCAGATGATTTATGGGCTGACGGAGCCGATTTTGGGCCCCATCCGGGAGCTGATTCACAAGTCACCCCTGGGCGGCGGGATGATGTTGGATTTTTCCCCGGTGATTGCCTTGTTTATGATGGAGCTGGTACGGGATATTTTGATTGGGCTCATCCGGCTGCTGTAAAGCGGGGGAAATGCGGTGGACAAAGAGAAAATTTTAAA